>JAFUUR010000035.1 GCA_017477695.1 Oscillospiraceae bacterium
CGGCAGCAAACCGCGTGGAGCTCTGGCTGCTGTCCTCGTTCCGGGCCTCGCCCGGGACGAGGGTCGCCCTTTTGCCGGAGGGGCGAAGGCCCCCGCTTGCCGGGATCACGCGCGACGGGGAGCACGGCACCGTGACCCTCGTCGGGCGCGCCGCGGGAGCGGAGCTGCTGGACGCGCTGCGGCCGCTGCTCGCGCGCGAGGGGATCCCCGTGCTGCGCGGCAGCGCGGAGGAGGGCTGCGTTTCCGTAGAGGTCGCCCAGGCGCAGCTTCTGCCCGCGCTGGCGCTGCTCCACGGCGCGTATCTCGCGAACGGAACGGACGAAGGATAAGGGACGAAAGATAAAAACCGGCCGCGGGCTTCATCGCCCGCGGCCGGTCATCTCTTTTATGATCCTTTTCAGTTGGCTGCGGCCGGCTCCTTTTCGATGAGCACCCGGCTGCCGTGGATCGTCAGCCGCCCGCCGCAGTAGAGTGCCACCGCTTCGCTCAGCAGCTTCCACTCGCACTCCTCCAGCACGCGCATGCGCAGGCTCTCCGGATCATCCTCCGGCAAGACCTCGAGGGCCTTCTGCAGGATAACGCCGCCCACGCGCCCGTCCCCGTCGGCAAAGTAGGCCGTGGCGCCGGTGATCTTGACGCCGCGCTCCAGGACCGCGCGGCAGAGGTCGCCCTCCATGTCCTCAAAGGCCGGGTACAGCGCCGGATAGGTGCCGATGATCCGGTTGCGGAACTGATACGGGATGACGCCGAGCGTCAGGTCGTAGCCGGCGAGGATGACGAGATCGATGTCCATATCCTTGAGCTTGTTGGCGACCGCCATGCTGTGGCTGGTCATGGTGGGAAACAGCTCCGGGTCCACCACGTAAGCGGGGACTCCCGCGTTGAGCGCGCGCTTCATGGCGTAACAATCCCGCTGGGGGCAGATGACCGCCACCAGTTCGAAATCCGGTATCTCGTTGAAATACATGGAATCCAGGATCGCCTGGAGCAGGGCCCCGTCGCCCGAGGCCAAAGCCGCCGCTCGGACCATCGCATCCTCCCGCTCCCACGCGGCACGAAAGGCTTGCAGGGCGCCGCGTTTCGGGATATAATCGTAAGTGGAAAAAACATCCGACCGATACTCTGTGATCAATATATTATACTGTATTCCCGGCAAACGGTCAAGATTTGGAGGCAGACTTATGACGGAAATTTATCTCATCCGGCACGCGCAGGCGGAGGGCAACGTCTACCGCATGATGCAGGGCCATTGGGACGGGGACGTGACCGCTCTTGGCCTGCGCCAGATCGACGCGCTGGCGGCGCGTTTCCGCACCGTCCGGGTCGACGCGCTCTATTCCAGCGACCTCTACCGCGCCCGGCTCACCGCCTCCGCCGTCAGCCGCAGCCATCCCCTCCCCCTGCACACGACGCCGCTGCTGCGCGAGATCAACGTCGGCCGCTGGGAGACGCTGTTTTTCGGCAACGTCATCCACGACGAGCCGGAGCTGGCCCACGCCTTTACGTACGAGCAGGACCGCTTTTCCATCGAGGGCGGCGAGACCTACGCCGAGGTGGGCGAGCGCGCCTATGCGGAGCTGGAGCGGATCGCCCGCGCCCATCCGGGCGGGAGCGTGGCCGTCGTCAGCCACGGGGTAACCATCCGCTGCATCCTCTCGAAGATCACGGGCGTGCCGCTGCAGGACGTGGAGCATCTGCCGATCTGCCGCAACACCTCCGTCGCCCGCCTGTGCTGGGACGGCGGCCGCTTCACCGTGGATTATATGGACGATATCCGGCATCTCGCCGCCCTGGGCAACACGCCCTGGAACAAGACCGGAGACCTGCGCGACACGCCCCTCGACCCGGCGACGGACCGGGATGCGTACGTCGCCTGCTACGCGGACGCCTGGGAGACCGCCCACGGGAGTCTCAAGGGCTTCACGCCCGGGGTCTATTTCGACGCCGCCGTGCGCCACCTCGAGGCGGAGCCCCGCTCCGTCCTGCGTCTCTGGCAGGGGGACGTGCCGGCGGGCCTCGTGGATCTCGACACGCAGCGCGGCGCCCACGCGGGTTACAGCTGGGTCAGCCTGCTGTATCTCTGCCCGGACTTTCGTGGCAGAGGCTACGGGCCGCAGGCCCTCGCCCGGGCGATCTTCGCCTATCGCGCCCTCGGTCGGCGCACGCTGCGCCTGCACGCCGCGGAGGACAACACGGCGGCCCTCGCCTTCTACCGGAGAGAGGGCTTCCGGGAGTTAAGCTTTGAGCGCGGCAGCTTCGGCCGCCTGCTGCTGCTGGAAAAGAGTCTGAGGAGGGAAAGCGATGGCTGAACGGCCCTCCAGGATCCAGGCCCTGCGCCTCGCGCCGGACAGGCGCATCCTCGTCGTCTCCGACATCCACGCGAACGTCCCGTATTTCGAGGGCGTGCTGCGCATGGCGGGCTTTTCCGACCGGGACGAGCTGATCATCGACGGAGACTTTCTCGAGAAGGGCGCGGAGAGCCTGCGCACGCTGCGCATCGTCATGGAGCTGTGCGGCCGCGGCAACGCGCACGCCGTCTGCGGCAACTGTGACAACTGGATCAACCTGTTCGCCCCGGACTGGGAAAACGGCCGGGACGACTTCGTGCTGCGCTATATGCTCTGGCGCAAGAGCGGTCTGCTCTGGGATATGTGCAACGAGTCCGGCGTGGACCCCTTCGAGCTGGAGAGCTTCTCCCAGGTCAAGCACCGGCTGCGCGAGGCCTTCCCCGCGGAGTGGGACTTCCTCGCGCGGCTCCCCCACGCCATCGAGACGGAGAACTTCGTCTTCGCGCACGCCGGCATGCGGCCGGACAAGCCCCTGCGCGCGCACACGCAGGAGGAGCTCTACCGCTGGGACCGCTTCCGCGATCTGGGCTGGTCCTTCGACCGGTGGCTCATCGTGGGCCATTACCCCGTGGTCCTCTACGGGACGGACAGGGTCTGCGCCAATCCCATCATCGACCGCGCGCGCAAGCTCGTCAGCATCGACGGCGGCTGCGTGCTCAAGGACGACGGTCAGCTCAACTGCCTCATCATCCCCGACAAAAGCAGCGATCGGTTCCAGTACGTGGCCTACGATCCCTTCCCGGTGCGCACCGTGCTGCAGGCCCAGCCGGGCAGCACGCGCTCCTGGTACATCCGCTGGGGCGACAGCCGCGTGCAGGTCCTCGAACGCGGGGAGGAGTTCTCCCGCTGCCGCCACGTGCGCACGGGCTACGAGATGGATATCCTGACCAAATACCTGTTCAGCGACGACGCGGTCACCGACTGCAACGACTGTACCGACTACGAGCTGCCCCTGCAGCCCGGCGACAGGGTCCGCGTGGTGGAGGAGACCTCCCGCGGCTACTTCGTCAAGCACAGGGGGACCTCCGGCTGGTACCGCGGAGCGCTCGCATGAGCGCCCTGCTCGACCGCCCCGCGCTGCTGCTCGCGCTGTGGCTGCTGTGCATGAGCGCGGTGCTTTTCGCGCGCATGGGCGAGGACAAGCACCGGGCCCGGCGCGGCCTGCGGCGCGTCCCCGAGGCGCAGCTCTTCCTGCTGGCGGCGCTCGGCGGCGCGGCTGGCGGCTGGCTCGCCATGTATACGTTCCGCCACAAGACGCTCCACCCGGTTTTCGTCTTCGGCTTTCCCCTGTTGTTCCTGTCGCAGCTGGCATTCTGCGCATACCTGTATTTTCGATAGGAGGCGTACCGCATGAAAGAAGAGACCCGCATCAGCACCGGCATCGAGGGTCTGGACCGGACCCTGGACGACCTGCGCCGCGGCGACACGGTCACCTGGCAGATGGAGAACATCGGCGACTATGTGTTCGTCGCCACCCAGTTCGTGACCGACGAGGCGCTCACGGGGCGGCGCATGGTCTACCTGCGTTTCGGCGATCACGAGGAGCTCATCCCCACGGAGGCCCTGGAAAAGCGCGGCGTCAACATCCGCAAGTACACGCTCGACCCCTCCGTCGGCTTTGAGACCTTTGCCGTGCAGGTCCACCGTATCATCAGCGGCGAACCGGAGGACACCTTCTTCCTGTTCGACTGCCTGTCCGAGCTGCAGAAATACTGGTTCTCCGACTTGATGGTCTGCAATTTCTTCTGCCTGACCGCCGCCTTCATCCAGGAGCGCATGGCGCTGTGTTACGTCGCGCTGCGCTACGAGCGGCATATCTACGAGACCATCTCCCGCATTCGCCGGGCGACCCCCGTGCTGCTCAACATCCGCACCCTCGACGGCAGCACCTATATCCACCCCGTCAAGGTGGACGGCCGCCGGACCGAGACCATGTACTTCCCGCTGAAGATCACCGGCAACAGCAGCAGGATCGTCACCTCCAGCTCCGACACCTATTCCATCTTCGACATCTTCACCCAGACCGGCGAGCGGCGCGACTGCTGGGACAGCATGTTCGACTCCGTGCAGGCCGGGCACGAGGAGCCCACCGACCCGGACGGCGTCGCGCTCAAGGAGAACATCCTGCGCTGCCTGCTTGGCAGTGAGCCGGAGCGTCTGGAGCTGTGCCGGCGGTATTTCTCCGTGCGCGATCTGATGGAGATCAAAAAGCGGGAGATCGGCACGGGCTGCATCGGCGGCAAGGCCGTGGGCATGCTGCTCGCGCGCAACATCATCCGTGACACGCAGCCAGAGCTCTACGCCCGCCGCATCGAGCCGCACGACTCTTATTTCATCGGCGCGGACGTGTTCTACACCTACGCCGTGCAGAACAACACCTGGGATCTGCGCACCAAGATGATCGAGCCGGAGGATTATATCCGCATCGCGCCGGAATTCCGCGAGAGGCTGCTGCACGGCAGCTTCATGCCCAGCATCCAGGATCAGTTCGTCTCCATGCTGGAATACTTCGGCCAGTCGCCCATCATCGTGCGCTCCAGCTCCATCCTCGAGGACGGCATCGGCAACGCCTTCGCGGGCAAGTACGAGAGCGTGTTCTGCCCCAACCAGGGCTCGCTCGAGGAGCGCTACCGCGTCTTTGAGGACGCGGTGCGCACCGTCTACGCCAGCACCGTGAGCCCCGAGGCCATCCGCTACCGCGCCGACAGGCACCTGCTGGATCGGGACGAGCAGATGGCGCTGCTGGTCATGCGCGTCAGCGGCGACTGCCACGGGGACTACTACTATCCGCACGTGGCGGGCGTGGGCCATTCGCGCAACCTCTACGTCACCGGGGCGAGCGCCGCGGCAAACAACAAGGGCATGCTGCGCCTGGTCTTTGGCATGGGCACCCGCGCCGTGGACCGCGAGGCGGACGACTACGCCCGCTTCATCCGGCTCGACGCGCCCACCGCGCCGCCCATGGTGGCCCACGGGGACGAATACAAATACTCCCAGCACAACGTGGACGTGATCGACCTCAAGGCCAACCGCTTCACCACCGTCCCGGCCGAGTCGCTCTCCAGGGCCGACCTGCACACCGATGCGGCCCTCTTCCTGGAGCCGGACAGCTATGCCGCCGCCTATTTCCGTGAGCTCGGCATCCGCGAGCCGCCGCCGGACATCCTCAGCTTTTCCAAGCTCCTGCGGCGCACGGACTTCGCGCGGGTGCTGACCGATATCATGGCCACCGTGGCCGAGAAATACAACTACCCCGTAGATGTGGAATACGCCTGCAACTTCACCCCCGACGGCGATTACCGCGTCAACCTCCTGCAATGCCGCACCATCCAGACCCAGGGTCTGGGCCAGGCGGGCGTCATGCCCAAGGTGCGCGATTTTCTCTTCCGCATCCACGGCAACTTCATGGGCGGCAACGCCGCCGTGCCGGTGCGCTACGTGGTCTTCGTCAAGGTCGAGCCGTATCTGGATCTGAGCGAGCAGAGCAAGTACGCCGCCGCCCGGCGCGTAGGCGAGCTCAACCAGCTCCTGCGCGGGCAGAGCGCCATCCTGCTCGGCCCCGGCCGCTGGGGCACCACCACGCCGAGCCTGGGCGTGCCCGTCAGCTTTGCCGAGATCAACCATTATTTATGTATGTGCGAGCTGGCCTATGCCTCCCACGGCCTGCGGCCGGAGCTGTCCTACGGCAGCCACTTCTTCCAGGATCTGGTCGAGGCGGGCATCCATTACGCCGCCGTCTATCCGGACGAGCGCGGCTGCGTTTTCGACGAGGCGAAGTTCGACCGCTTCCCCGACCGTTACCGGGAGCTGACCGGCGACGAGGGTCTCGAGGGCGTCATCCGGGTCTACGACCTGGGCCGGGACGGGGGCATCCTGTTCTCCGAGCTTGAGAGTCAGGACTGCTTCCTCGGCGTCCTGTAAGGAGGCGCCCCATGGGAAAAAAGCCTCTGACCACGCGGGACATGAGCCGCATCGCGCTGATGGCCGTCGTGCTCTCGGTCTGCTCCTGGATCTCGGTCCCGGCGCCGGTGCCGTTTACGATGCAGACCTTCGCGGTGTTCTGCGCGCTGGGCCTGCTGGGCGGGCGGCGCGGCAGCCTGGCGGTGCTGCTGTATATCCTGCTGGGCGCCGTGGGCCTGCCGGTCTTCTCCGGGTTCCAGGGCGGCGTGGGCAAGCTGCTGGGCCCGACGGGCGGCTACATCCTGGGCTTTCTGCTGGCGGCGCTGCTCTATCGCCTGCTGGAGCGCTGGGCCGAGCGCAGCCTCGCGCGCACGGCCTGCACGCTGCTGCTGGGCCTCGCCGTCTGCTACGCCTTCGGCACGGTCTGGTTCGTCACGGTCTACGCGCGCGGCGGCAGCCCCATCGGCTATCTCGCGGCGCTGGGCCTGTGCGTCTACCCCTTCATCCTGCCGGATCTTATCAAGCTCGCCCTGGCGCTGCTGCTGATCCGCAGCCTGAAGAAATACGTGCGCTTTGCGTAAAAAACGGAGGAAGGGCTTGCCTTCCTCCGTTTTATACTCCTTCAGCCCTCGTCGGCGACGGCGTCGCTGCGGAACAGCAGCGAGATGCACCAGATCGCCGCGAGCCCCACCAGCGTGTAAACGACGCGGCTGACGGTCGCGGTCTGCCCGCCGAAAAGCCAGGCGACGACGTCGAAGCGGAACAGCCCGACGCAGCCCCAGTTCAGCCCGCCGATGATGGCCAGCACCAGGGCGATACGATCCATGATCACACGCGATCCTCCTCTCGTGTTTTTGACGCGGCGCGCGGCCGCGAAGGGATTGTCAGCCATAGTTTTGCCGCGCGGGAGAGAAATATGCGCGGCGTCGAAAACTTTTTTTGCGTTCGACAAAAGTAGTGCTCCTTCGCTCTTTACAAATCGGCAGCTATGGTTTATCTTATACTCACAGCTTATCCAATTGGTCTCTCGGACGAGGGACCCGGCTCATATCTTTATCCCACAACCCTGTCTGGCGGACCGTTCCTTCGATCGGTCCGCACTTTTTATTCAGAAATACGCACAAAAAAACCGCGCGTGCGGGGCGCAATTCCGTGCAAAGCAGAATTTTTACCCGTTCTTTTCCATTTTTCTGTTGACAAGCGCGGCCAAAAGACTATAATGGTCTCAACTGAACAGAGCCAGATAGAGGCGCGGTGTCCAAGAGTAGCAGCCGTCGATGCGCGGGAACGCAGACGGAGGTCGAAAGGGGCCATCGCCGAAGGGTAGCCGGGTTCCCGCCCGGATATGCCTGGGCCGTCGGAGAAGATCCGCCGGACTGTCGCAGAAATGCGGAGAGCTGTCGTACATCGCTTTGAGGGTTTTGTGTTGTGGACAGACGCTGCGCTGTTCACAATTCTTTTTTTCGGAGGTATTTCCCATGTTCGGTACTTTCTGGGCCCTCGTCCCCCCGCTGCTGGCCATCGTGCTGGCGCTGATCACCAAGGAGGTCTACACCTCTCTGTTCGCCGGCGTCCTGCTGGGCGCCATCTTCGCCGCCGCAGGCAACCCCATCAAGACCCTGGATCTGATGGTGGTAGACGGCCTGTCCGTCTCCGTGGCGGATCTCGCCGGCAACCTCGTGTTCCTGGTCATCCTGGGCATCCTGGTCGCCATGGTCAACAAGTCCGGCGGCAGCGCCGCGTTCGGCCGCTGGGCGGAAAAGAACATCAAGACCCGCGTCGGCGCGCAGCTCGCCACTTTCGTCCTCGGCGTGCTGATTTTTATCGACGACTACTTCAACTGCCTGACCGTGGGCTCCGTCATGCGCCCCGTCACCGACCGGCATAAGATCTCCCGCGCAAAGCTCGCCTTCCTCATCGACGCGACCGCGGCTCCCATCTGCATGATCGCCCCCATCTCCTCCTGGGCCGCCGCCGTCTCCGGCGTGGCGGACGATCTGGGCACCGGCATCACCGGCATCCAGCTCTTCGTGCGCGCCATCCCCTACAACTTCTACTCTCTGCTGACCCTGGTCTTCATCGTGGCGCTGGTCGTCATGGGCTTTGACTACGGCCCCATGGCCATCGCCGAGATGAACGCCCGCCTCAACGGCGACCTGGGCGCCAACGAGGGCGACGATACGGAGGCCGGCAATCCCCGCGGCCGCATCATCGACCTGGTCCTGCCCATCGTGGTGCTGATCGTGGCCGTGTTCTTCGCCATGCTCTACGTCGGCGGCTACTACGGCGTGGACGCCTGGGGCGGCACCGACTGCGCCGGCAGCCTGATCGACGCCTTCGGCAACACCGACGCGTACATCGCGCTCCCCTGGGGCGGCATCATCGCGCTGGTCTTCTCCTTCTTCTACTTCCTGTTCCGCCGCACGCTCAGCTTCAAGGAAATGGCCGAGTGCATCCCGCAGGGCTTCAACGCCATGGTGCCTCCCATCCTGATCCTGGTGCTCGCCACCTCGCTGAAGACCATGACCTCCACCCTCGGCGCGGCCGAGTTCGTCCACGGCGTGATGGAAGGCGCCGCCGCCGGCCTCTTCAGCCTGCTGCCCGCCGTCATCTTCGTCGTCGCGGTGATCCTCGCTTTCGCCACCGGCACCTCCTGGGGCACCTTCGGCATCCTGATCCCGATCGTCGTGGCCATCTTCCCGGCCGACAGCCCCCTGCTCATCATCGGCATCTCCGCCTGCCTCGCCGGCGCCGTCTGCGGCGACCACTGCTCCCCCATCTCCGACACCACGATCATGGCTTCTGCCGGTGCGCAGATGAACCACGTGTCCCACGTGTCCACGCAGCTTCCCTACGCCATGACCATCGCGGGCGTCAGCTTCGTCAACTACATCATCGCGGGCTTCGTGCGCAACGCCCCCATCTGCCTGCTGATCGGCGCGGTGCTGACCGTCGTGACCCTCTTCGTGATCCGCAGGGTCACCGCCGACAAGGCCGCCGCGTAAGCCGCAGCCTCTTCCAAAAACCAAAAAGGATCCCGGAGCCAAGGCTCCGGGATCCTTTTTACCTTGCGCCCGCCTTATGAATACAGGATGGCGAACCGCAAAACAGCGATGCTGTTTTACCATATACGCATTATTCCACGGTGACGGATTTGGCGAGGTTGCGCGGCTTGTCGATATCGCAGCCGCGCTGCAGCGCCACGTAATAGGCGAAAAGCTGCATCGGGATGATGCCGAGCGATGGCTCGAGGATCACGTGCGTGTCGGGCACGGTGAGGACGTTCTCCACCGTTTTCTTCATATCCTCCCGGCGGCTGTCCGTCGTGAGGGCCACGACGTCCGCCCCGCGGGAGCGGACCTCCACGATGTTGGACATGGCCTTGTCGAAAAGCGGCGTATAGGTGCTCAGCGCGACGACGAGCGTGCCGTCCTCGATCAGAGAGATGGTGCCGTGCTTGAGCTCGCCCGAGGCGTAGGCCTCGGAGTGGACGTAGGAGATCTCCTTGAGCTTGAGACTGCTCTCCAGGCCCAGCGCGAAGTCGAGGTTGCGGCCGATGTAGAAGACGGAATCGTGGTTGAAATAGCGCGAGGCGAGGTACTGGATCGTCTCCCTGTCCTCCAGCACGGCCTCCATCTTAAACGGCAGCGCCTGCAGCTCCGAGACGATCAGGTCGTAGTCCTCCTTCGCGATGCTGCCCAGCACCTGCGCGAAGTATACGCCCAGCATGTCCAGCACGATGAGCTGCGTGCTGTAGGCCTTGGTGGTCGCCACGGCGATCTCGGGGCCGGCCCAGGTGTAGAGCACATCGTCCGACTCACGGGCGATCGAGCTGCCCACGACGTTCACGATCGACAGGATCTTCGCCCCCAGCCTGCGCGCCTCGCGCAGCGCCGCCATGGAGTCCAGCGTCTCGCCGGACTGGCTGATGACGATGACCAGCGTCTTCTCGTCCACCAGGGGATCCGCATAGCGAAACTCCGAGGCCAGCATGATGTCCACCGGGCGGCGCAGCAGCCGCTCGAGATTATACTTGCCCACCATGCCCACGTGGTAGGACGAGCCGCAGGCCACGATAAAGATCTTGTCCAGAGCGCGGATCTCCTCCGGGCTCATCTTGAGCTCCTCAAAGCAGATCTGCCCCTCCTTGATGCGCGGCGAGATGGTCTTGCGCACCGCTTCGGGCTGCTCCATGATCTCCTTGAACATGAAGTGGGCGTAGCCGCCCTTCTCCGCAGCGCTCACGTCCCAGTCGATGAAGCTGTGCGTCTTCTCCACGCTCTGCCCCATGGCGTTGTAGACGCGGATGCCGTCCGCGCGCACGAGCGCGACCTCGCCGTCCTCCATATAGGCCACGTCCCGCGTGTGCTTGATCACGGCGGTCACGTCCGAGGCGACGAAGTTGCAGCCCTCGCCGTAGCCCAGCAGCAGCGGCGCGTCCTTGCGCGCGGCGATGAAGGCGTCCGGCAGGTCGCTGCAGAGGATGCCCAGCGCGTAGGCGCCCTCGATGCGGTGCAGCACCCGGTAGACCGAGCCCATGATGTCCCCGCTTTCCTTATAATAATACTCCAGCAGCTGCGCGACCACCTCGGTGTCCGTCTCGGACTGGAAGTGCACGCCCTGAGAGAGCAGGAACTCCTTGATCTCCATATAGTTCTCGATGATGCCGTTGTGCACCACCGCGATGCGGCTGTCCTGGCTGAGGTGCGGATGGGAGTTCACGTCGCTCGGCTCGCCGTGGGTGGCCCAGCGCGTATGCCCCACGCCCAGCACGCCCTCCATGGTCCGGCCGCCGTCCACCAGCGCCCGGAGGACCTTCAGCCTGCCCTTGGATTTGCGCACCTGCAGTCCGAGCGTCGCGGAGAGCACGGCGATGCCCGCCGAGTCGTACCCGCGGTATTCCAGCCTCTCCAGCCCGTCTAGAAGGATGGGAGCTGCCTGTTCACTTCCTATGAAACCAACGATCCCACACATGGCGTCCGACCTCCATATGCCTATTCTCTGTGCATTATAGCACTCGCCTTTTTGTCCCGCAAGCGCCTTATCATACCGTTATGATTATGATTTCTCATGGAAAAGAAGTATGGAAAATCGCCGGGAAACACCGCGGCATCAGTCGGAAACAAAATTTTGTCGGACACTATATTTTGTGTTCAATCCGGTTACAAGGCGGTTAAACTTTCTATATTTTGTGATTTAGTCCTTGACAAACCATATATCTGGCGCTATGATAGCGAAGCACGGTACAAGATGTAGCGAGAGGGGGCGCGGTGATGCTCATATCCGGTCTGCAAAAGCTCACCCTGCTGGACTATCCCGGCAAGGTGGCCTGCACGGTCTTCACCGGCGGCTGCAACCTGCGCTGTCCCTTCTGCCACAACGCGCCGCTGGTCCTGCCCGAGCGCCTCGTGGGCGATGAGAACGGGGAGGAGACGGTCCTCTCCTTTCTGCGGAAGCGCCGCGGCGTGCTGGACGGGGTCGCCGTCACCGGAGGAGAGCCGCTCCTGCACAGGGACATGGCGGCCTTTCTGGAGAAGATCCGCGCGCTGGGCTTTCTCATCAAGCTCGATACCAACGGCAGCTTTCCCGACCGCCTGCGCGAGCTCGTGGAGGCCGGCCTGGTCGATCGGGTGGCCATGGATATCAAGAACGCCCCCGCGCTTTACGCGAAGACCGTCGGCGTGCCGGGGCTGGATCTGGCCCCGTTCGCACGCAGCAAGGACTATCTGCTGGAGGGGCACGTGGAGTACGAGTTCCGCACCACGGTGGTGCGCGGCCTGCACACGGAAGAGAGCCTCGTAGAGGCCGCCCGTTGGATTGCGGGCGCGAAGGAGTATTACCTGCAGCAGTTCAAGGACTCGGGAGACGTGCTCGCCATCGACGGGCTGAGCGCCTTTTCGGATGAAGAGATGCACGCGCTTGCGGCGGCGGTCGCGCCTTACGTGCCCGCCGTGCAGCTCCGCGGCGTCGAAACGTAGCGTGAGACCGATCGGGAGATCGGCTGACATAAAGGACAGAGAGAAACCAATCACAGGAGGACAAAGATATGTACCAGGTAGTCAAGCGCGACGGGAAGGTCGTTGATTTCGACATCAACAAGATCGCCGGCGCGATCAAAAAGGCGTTCGACGCCACCAGCACCGAATATAACGACAGCGTGATCGATTTTCTGGCCCTCAAGGTCTCGGCGGACTTTCTGCCGAAGATCAAGGCCGGGCTCGTCGCTGTGGAAGATATCCAGGACAGCGTGGAGGCCGTGCTCTCCCGCGGCGGCTACGAGCAGGTCGCCAAGGCCTACATCCTCTACCGCAAGCAGCGTGAGAAGCTGCGCAACATGAAGTCCACTTACCTCGACTACAAGGAGACCGTGAACAAGTATCTGAACGTCGAGGACTGGCGCGTCAAGGAGAACTCCACCGTCACCTATTCCGTCGGCGGTCTGATCCTCTCCAACTCCGGCGCCATCACTGCCAACTACTGGCTCAGCGAAGTGTATGACGACGAGATCGCCGA
>JAFUUR010000290.1 GCA_017477695.1 Oscillospiraceae bacterium
CTCATCCCGTCTCAGATTTTCCTCCGTCTGGTTCAGGCGACGGCGCAGCTCGCTGCGGGCCTCGTTGATGCGCTGGGTGTTCTCCTCCTCGTTGAGATGCTTTTTCATCTCGTCCAGCTCCCGGAAGACCTGTTCGGCCGTCTCTCTGGCTTCGGCGATGATCCGCTCCGCCTCACGTCGGGACTTCAGGTCCGCCTTCTCCAGCCGCACCTCCAATTCCGCTTTCAGGAAAGCCGACTTTTTGGCGTTCTCCTCCGCCTGGCGGAGCTTCGCCGCCACTTCGCCCCTTTCCTTTTCCAGCAGCATTCGAGTCTGCTCCAGCTTCTCGATGGTCGCCTCAAAGCTCGCGCTCTCCGTTCCGATCCGCCCGCTCGCGTCTGCGATGATCTCGTCGCGCAGGCCGAGCCGACGTGAGATCGCAAAGGCGTTGGATTTTCCGGGTATGCCGACCAGCAGCCGATACGTCGGGCGCAGCGTCTCCACGTCGAACTCGCAGGAGGCGTTCTGCACGCCCGGCTCGTTGGTGGCGTAGACCTTCAGCTCCGCATAGTGCGTCGTGGCGGCGATCATCGCCCCCAGTCCGCGGGCGTATTCGATGATCGCGATGGCAAGAGCGGCGCCCTCCGTGGGATCCGTCCCGGCGCCCAGCTCGTCGAACAGCAGGAGCGACCGCTCGTCGCAGTCGTCCAGGATGCTGACGATGTTCGTCATGTGGGCCGAGAAGGTGGAGAGATTCTGCTCAATGCTCTGTTCGTCTCCGATATCGGCAAGGACGTTTCGGAAGACCGGCAGATTGCTGCCGTCAGCCGCCGGGATATGCAGGCCGCACTGGTTCATCACGGCAAGCAGGCCGATGGTCTTGAGAGACACCGTCTTGCCGCCGGTATTGGGGCCTGTGATGACCAGCGTGTCGAACGCATCGCCGAGCTCCACGTCGATGGGGACGGCGACAGCGTGATCCAGCAGCGGGTGCCGCGCGCGGCGAAGGACGATGCCTTTTCCATCCGTGCTTGCCGCCTGGCAGTCAAGCTTGTAGGAGAGCTTTGCCTTGGCAAAGATCAGATCCAGCCGCACGAGCAGGTCGAAGCTCGCGGCGATGTCCTCCCGGTGCTCGGCGCACTCTGCGGACAGCTCCGCGAGGATCCGCTCGATCTCGAGCTTTTCCTTGGCCGCAAGCTCCCGCAGCTCATTGTTAGCTTTGACCGCCGCCATCGGCTCGACGAAAAGCGTCATCCCCGAGGCGGAGATATCGTGCACGAGTCCTGGGACGGCCCCCTTGTGATCCGCCTTCACGGGCACGACGTAACGGTCGGAGCGCATCGTGATGATCGGCTCCTGGAGAGCCTTGGCATAGGAGGGCGACGAGATGATCTTCTGCAGCGCGTCACGAGCGCGCGCGGCCGCCGCGCGCATCTGACGGCGGATCGTCGCGAGATCCGGCGAGGCGCCGTCGGCGATCTCATCCTCTCCGACGATGTAGGTCGTGATGCGCTCCTCCAGGTACTTATTCGCATGCAGGCCGTGGAACAGATAGTCGATGCAGGTCTTGCCCACGCTGTCGTCCGCGATATAGCCGCGCACCAGTCTGGCGCACTGCAGCACCCGCGCGATATCCAGCAGCTCTCTGGTATTGAGGGCGCCGCCCAGATCCGCCCGGGAAAGCGAGGGGCGGACGTCCTTTACACCCGAAAAGGACGGGCTCCCGCGTACCGTCATCATGGTCTTGGCCGCCGTTGTCTCCTCGATGCGGCGGCGGACCTCGGCGGCGTCGGCCGACGGCGTCAGCTCCCGCGCCCGCTCCTTCGCCGTATCTCCCACGGCCTGCTGGGAAAGCATCTCCAGCACCGCGGGCAGCTCCAGCGTGATCAGTGATTTGTCAAAATAATTCATCTTACGCTCTTCCAATAATCCAAGGTAGAAAATCTTCTCTCTGCGTGTGCGATCAGATATCGCTCCGCCGCCTCGCTCAGCCGTGCAAGCGGCTCAGGCCCGAGCTGAAAGGAAAACAATTGCTTGGCCGGCGCCGAGACGATATACCGCAGCGCTGCGAGCGAGTCCTCACAGAGCGGCAGCGAATAGCCCATGGAGGCGTTCCGGCACCCGCGGCAGAAAACGCAGCCGTTGTCGATGCTCAGCGCCGGCTCCTCCGGCTCCGCCTTCCCGCAGACGGCACAGGCGTGCACGTTGGGTTCATAACCGGACAGGCACATGAGCCGCAGCTCGAACGCCGCCTTGACCAACAGCGGCTCGTATTTTCCGCTGCTGAGCGCGTAGAGCCCGTTGAGCCCAAGCTGCAGCATGCCTGGATCGGGCTGATCCTCCACGCTGAGCGCCTCGAGGCACTCCGCAAAATAGCAGCCGAGCGCGAAGCGGGCGATATCCGTCTGCAGGCCCGTGAACGCCTCGATGAGGGAGGCCTCGTTGACCGTCCACTTCCCGCGGTTGCCGAACAGCGTCATCTCCGAATAGGTGAGCTGCTGGGTGGCCGCGGCGGTCTTGCTCTTTTTGCGCAGCGCGCCGCGGGCCTTGGCGGTGATCTTCCCGTCCGAGGCTGTGAACAGAGTCAAAATCCGGTCCGCTTCTTTATAACGCACCTCGCGCAGGACGAGGGCCTTCGTCGTATTGAACATGATATGTACACCTTACGCCGCGGTCAGGGCTGTCCGCCCGACCGCACCTGCGCCGTACCGCTGCGCACGGCTCTGTAGAGCATATAACAGATCGGATCTCCCGTCTCGGTAAAAGCCTGCCAGATCGCATCGCTTTTCATACGCTTCACCTCGAGGGTAGTATCTGCATTCGGCGGGGGCAAAATGTTGGCAGATATTTGTCACGACTCCGTGAAGCCGAAATTGCGAAGCTGTGCGACGGAATCGCGCCAGTTCTCCTTGACCTTGACCCAGGTCTGCAGGTAGACCTTCGCGCCGAGGAGTTCTTCGATATCCTCCCTGGCAAGCTCGCCGATCTTTTTCAGCATCGCGCCTTTTTTCCCGATGATGATGCCCTTGTGGCTGTCCTTTTCACAGTAAATGGTGGCCTCCAGCTCGATGATCCCGTCCTCACGCTCGTGAAAACGCGTGATCTCCACGGCAGTTCCGTGCGGGATCTCCTTGTCCAGGCACTTGAGCAGCTTCTCGCGCACGAGCTCCGCGCAGATCTGCCTCTCCGGCTGATCGGTTATCATATCCTCCGGGAAGAGATGCGGACCCTCCTCGGCGTATTTCCCGAGCTCGTCCAGCAGCTCGTCCAGACCGTCGCCCGTGCGGGCGGAGATCGGCAGGATCGCATCGAAGGCGTGAGCCGCCGCGTACACGGCCATCACCTCCAGAAGCCTCGCTTTGTCCACCGTGTCGATCTTATTGATCACCAGGATCGCGGGGACGCCCGCCTCCTTCAGCCGTGCGATCAGCGCCTCCTCCTGAGGGCCGATGGACGCGATCGGTTCGACGAGCAGGAGCACGCAGTCCACGTCCGCCACGCTCTCACGCACCACGTTCACCATATAATCGCCCAGACGGGTACGAGGCTTGTGAAAGCCGGGCGTGTCCATCAGGACGAACTGCGTATCCCCCCGGCTCACGATGGCCGTGATCCGATTGCGCGTAGTCTGCGGCTTGTTGGAAACGATCGCGACCTTCTCGCCGACGAGCGCGTTGGTGAGGGTCGATTTGCCGACGTTCGGCCGGCCACATACGGTTATCATTGCAGATCTTGTCATTTGCCGTCTTCCTCTCCCATGATCGCTTTTTCTCTTGCGCGCATCCTGCGCTTCTGCTCCCCCTCGTCCACGTGGTCGTAGCCCAGCAGGTGCAGGATCGAATGGACGGTGAGATACATGACCTCGCGCGCAAAGCCGTGCCCGAATTCCTCTCCCTGCCGCTCACATTGAGGCAGAGAGATCATCATATCGCCGAGCAGCACCGCGCCCGTGTCCGGCTCGCGCTCACAAGCGCCCGCATCGAAGGCGCCGGGCTGCAGCTCGTTGAGCGGGAAGGACAGCACGTCCGTCGCGCTGTCGACCCCGCGAAATTCCCTGTTCACGCGGCGGATGCCCTCCTCGTCCGTGAGCATGACGCTCACGATGCAGGGCACGCCGATCTTCTCCGCCTCCAGCGCCATAACGGCCGCCCTGCGGATCAGCGCCGCCGCGTTCGGATGGCCGAGATGCCTGACCTCCCGGCTCACGTAGATCTCATGTTCCATGGCTCAACCCTTTTTATACCGCTTCGGCGGCAGTTTTTTCGCCTGCTCCGGCGGGTGCTTCTTGTCAAAATCCTCATAGGCCTCGATGATCTTCTGCACCAGCCTGTGGCGCACCACGTCCGCTCCGCTGAGGGTGCAGATCGCGATATCGTCGATCCCCTCGAGCACCTTCATGGCAATCTTCAGGCCGCTGGTCTTGTCCTCCGGGAGGTCGATCTGCGTGATGTCGCCCGTGATGACCACCTTGGAGCCGAAGCCGATGCGCGTAAGAAACATCTTCATTTGCTCGCGCGAAGTATTCTGCGCCTCGTCGAGGATGATAAAGCTGTCGTCGAGGGTGCGCCCGCGCATATACGCCAGCGGCGCGACCTCGATATTCCCGCGCTCAAGGTATTTCTGATATGTGTCCGCGCCGAGCATATCGAACAGCGCATCGTACAAAGGGCGCAGATAGGGGTCGACCTTACTCTGCAGATCGCCCGGGAGAAAGCCCAGCCGCTCCCCCGCCTCCACGGCGGGCCGCGTCAGTATGATGCGGTTGACTTCCTCCGCGCGAAACGCCGCGACCGCCGCCGCGACTGCGAGATAGGTCTTGCCTGTGCCGGCGGGGCCGATCCCAAGCGTAACGGTGTTCTCCGCGATGGCGTCGCAGTAGGTCTTCTGCCCGAGCGTCTTGGGCTTAATGGGCTTGCCCTTGGCCGTGATGCACACGACGTCCCCCGCAAGCTCCTGGATCTTCGTCTCCTTGCCCTCGGACACCAGCTTGAGGATATAGCGCACGTTCTGCGCGTCGATGCTCTCGCCCTTCGCAGCCAAGGTCAGCAGGCCGTTGATGGCCTTCTCGGCGAGCATCACGTCCTCCGCCTCGCCGCAGATATGGATCTTGTCATCCCGATCCAGTACCTTCACGCCCAGCTCGCTCTCAATGATGCGCAGATTCTGGTCGAAGGATCCAAACACGCTGATGACGTGCTCCATGCGCTCCACTTCAATGGTTTTTTCTATCATCGGCATTCCTTTCACGGAGACGTCTCCGTCCCCTGTGTGTCGATCGTTTTTGCGATATTCTCTCTGCATTGGGCCCGCAGCGTCACACAGACGCGCTCCGCGTCCCGGCTTGAGGAGAGCGCAGCGCTCACCACCGCTCCGTCGACCGTCTCCCACAGCACCCTCTGCAGCGAAACGCCCATAGCCCGCTCCGGCTGAGGCGGCTCCTCCGCAGTCTCGTACCGGACGATCTCTTCCCGTACGAGGCACAGCGGTAGTGCGAAGACGCCTTCCAGCCCTAACCTATATTCATGCACAATTCTATCATATCCGTCAAGCGTCTTTTTCCCGTTGATGTAAAAATTTATCCGCCGGTCCCCGATCTTCAGCGCGAAGCGGCTGCGGCGGCCCCGGGACTCCACTTTCTGACGCGCCTCGATCGGGCAGACCGCGGTCATCTCGTACCAGGTGTCGGCGATCACCCGAGCCTCGGCGTGCACGCTGCGCACCGGGCCGGTGATGCTCTCCAGCTTCCCGCTGACGAGCGGCTCGCCCTGTAGCACGGTGTCGCCCGGCCGGACCAAAGCCTTGCCGTTCAGAACGTAGAGCTCACGCACTACGCCGTCTTTTGCGGCGACGACGTCCGCCGTTTCCTCTTCCCGGTAGATCGCAGGTCTCTCCTCTCTCTCCACGAGCCGGACGGTCGCGCACGAGCCTCTGACGTTCACCGTGATCCACGCAAGCTCCGGCATTTTGAGCAGCATCCGACTGCGCAGGCGATCGGACGAGATAGCCGGCCAGTAGCTGCCCTGTTCCACGCCGCACTCGGCGAGCGCGCGCAGCACCTGTCCTTGCGTGAGCCGCTCGCAGCCCTCGACGCGGATCTCCCAGATATAAAGTGAGGAGATGAGCAGAAGTCCCGTCGTCAGCGCGGCCGCGAGCAGCAGCCCGATCCGGCGCCGCATAAGCTTCAGGTTCCGGCTCCCGCCGCTCTGGCCGAGCACGCGCAGCTCGCACATGCAGCGCGCTGCGATATCCTTCAGTTCCTCCAACTGCGCTTCGTACAGCGTGCTTTGCAGCGTACAGGCGTCCTGCGCCGCAATGTCCAGCAGGATGACGCCGCGCCGCGCGCAGAGGTTGAGCGCCGCCTCCGGGTCGGCGCCGCAGAGCTCCACCCGCACGGTGCCGCGGAGCGTTTTGTACAGCTTCATCACTCAGCTCCATTCCACAGTCTCGATCTGCCCGCCGATCAACAGCTCCGTGCGGTTCATCGCAAGCAGACGCAGCGCCGTGCCGCGCAGGCCGATGCTGCCCTCGCCCGTGCCGACCGCGATATACTCCGGGCCGTACGCGAGGATACCTCGATGATTCTCGATCAGGATGCGCCGCCCCGCCGTCACCGTGAGCTTTGACGCTGTGAGCAGCGCCTCCTGCGGCAGCTGCAGCCTCTCGCTCAGATCCAGCGCGAGCCTCTTCACCTTTTTCACGGCAGACACCTCCCGTCCGTATAACTCTATGAGTCGGAACATAGCTTGATACATGGACAAGATGAACGAGACCGGAGGGATGCCCGTGAAAAACAAACTCGCCGTATGTGCCGCGCTGTGTGCCATGTTCGCGATGCTCTTCGCCTCACAGCAGGTCGTCGAGAGCTGTCGCTGTGCGCTGCAGCTTTGCCTGGAAATGATCCTGCCCACGCTGTTCCCGTTTTTCGTTATATCGATCCTGTTGTCGCGTCTGGGCTTTCCCGCGCTGCTCGGCCGGCTGATCGCGCCGGCGGCGGAAAGACTGTTCGGCATTTCCGGTACGGGAGCCTCCGCGCTCGTTATCGGACTGACCGGCGGCTATCCGCTCGGCGCCGCCTATATTGCCGACATGGAGCGCTCCGGAGCCGTGTCCGCGCGTGAGGCGGAGCGTCTGCTCGCCTTCTGCAACAATTCCGGTCCCGCATTCATCATCGGCGCTATCGGCGTCGGCGTCTTCGGCTCCGCCTCCGCAGGACTCCTGCTCTACGCCATGCACGCCTGTGCCGCCGTCGGCACGGGGCTTCTCCTGCGCCATCGGCGCGTATCCGCATCCGAGCGGCCGCCCTCTCCCGCGGCGCCCGCTCCCGTACCGCTGTCCCGCGCGCTGCCGGACGCGGTCTCACAGGCCGTCGTCTCCGTTTTGAGCGTGTGCGGCTTCGTCGTCTGTTTCAGCGCCTTTACCGGGCTTCTGGACGCAAACGGCTTTTTCAGCGCAGCCGCCGGGCGCCTGTCTCTGCTGCTTGGGACGGAGCTGCACTGGACGCGCGCCCTGCTCTGCGGGCTGCTGGAGCTCGGCAGCGGCGCCGGGGCCATGCGCGGACTCTCCCTCACGCCGCTGAATGCCGCGCTCGCGGCGGGACTTCTGAGCTGGGGCGGGATCTCGGTCCATCTGCAGACCCTCGCTCTGCTTGCGGACAGCGAGATCAAAGGCGCCCTGCATACCGCAGGACGCCTTGTCAGCGCGCTGCTCGCCGCAGCGCTCGCTTATGTATTTACGAAGATCTTGTTTTAGAAGCGGAAGGCAATGCCGACTGCCGCCGATGCGAGGATGAAGAGGATGGGATGCAGTCCCTTCGTCGTTTTCACCCAGCGCGTCAGCACGATGAGCGCCGCCGCCAGAACGATGGCCTTGAAGTTGAAAACGTCGAGCAGCCTGCCCGTCCGGGAAAACAGGTCAAAGCGGAACAGCGCGATCCGCACTACCAGGATACCGGCCGCGGCGATCAGCCCGACCGAGCAGGGGCGCAGGCCGTAAAAAGCCGCGTCCACGTACTTGTTCTGCCGGAACGACTGCAGCACGCGCGCGATGATAAGGATGACGATCACCGAGGGGGTGACGAGACCGAGCGTCGCCACCAGCGCGCCGGGGACGCCTCCCGTGGTAAAGCCCACGTAGGTCGCCATATTGACGCCGATCGGACCGGGCGTAGACTCCGAAACGGCGATCATATCCGCAAGCTGCGCATGAGAAAACCAGCCCGTCTTGTCCGAGATATCGTAGAGGAAGGGCAGCGTCGCCATGCCGCCGCCGACGGCAAAGAGGCCCGTTTTGAAAAATTCAAAGAAAAGGCGGAGGTACAGCATCATTTCCCGCGCACCCCCAGTTGTGTGAAGAGGATGCCCGCGGCCGCGCAGAAGACGACGTAGACGACCGGGGAGAGATCCAGAAACACAGACAGCACGAACACCACGAGGCACAGCAGCAGCGCCGCCTTGTCCTTGATCGCGCCTTTCCAGAGCTTAGCCACGGCGTTGAAGATCAGCACGCACACACAGACGCGCACACCCGCGAACGCGCTCTTGACGGCCGGGATATCCGCGAAATTGGTGAGGATGCCCGCGATCACGCAGATGATCACCAGCGAGGGGAAGATGATGCCGAGCGTAGCAAAGATCCCTCCGGGGACGCCCGCCTGGCTGTAGCCCACGAAGGTCGCGGTGTTCACGGCGATCACGCCGGGCGTACACTGGCCCACCGCGTAGTAATCCATGATCTCCTCACTGCTCGACCAGCCGCGCTTTTCCACGACCTCGCGCTCCAGCATGGGGATCATGGCGTAGCCGCCGCCAAAGGTCATGACGCCGACGCGCGCAAACGCGACGAAAAGCTGCAGCAGCTTTTTCATTTACCCAGCGCCTCGGTGAACTCTCTGTACTTCTCGGCTTTCTCCACGCAGTCCTCCCTGCTCTTGCCGCGCACCAGCAGATACACCTTGATCTTCGGCTCGGTGCTGGAGGGACGCACGATGTAGCTGCTGCCGTCGGCCAGCTCGAAATAGAGCACATTGGAGCCGGCGAAAGGCGTCTTGTCCACCTTGCCCAGACCCTTGACCGCGATGCTGCCGTCCAGATAGTCGCGCAGACGGATGACCTCCGTGCCGCCGATCTCCTCGGGAGGCGCGGTGCGCAGGTCCGCCATGAGCGCTTTCATCTTCTGCAGGCCGTCGAGGCCGGGCATGACCAGGTTGACCGTTCTCTCCAGGAACCAGCCGTACTGCTCGTACAGGGCGTTGACGGCATCCAGCAGGGTCATGCCCTTCTGCTGATA
>JAFUUR010000291.1 GCA_017477695.1 Oscillospiraceae bacterium
ACCAAGCTCCTCTCCCGGGAGATTTATTCGACTTTGAGGCTCTCGAAGTAGAATTCCCTTACCGCCGTCATGCGGATCGCCGCGGCGCCGCAGACGGGACAGCAGGCGGCTTTCCGGTCCACCGGGCCCTCGTAGCCGCAGTCCAGGCAACGGAACGCCGCCGGGATGCTCTCCACGGTAAGCGCCGCCTCCGCGGCCGGCGTACCGGCGGCGGCGCTGGTAAAGAACGCCTGCAGGCACGCCGGGATAACGCCGGAGAATTCTACGACGCGCAGCCGGAGCTCCAGCCCGCGGTCAAAGCCGTTTTTGGCCGCCTCGGAATTGACGATGTCGATGATGCCCTTTGCCAGCGTCAGCTCGTGCATGACTCAGCGGTCCAGGCAACTGAAGCAGGGGTCGATACTGGCAATGATCAGCCCGGCGTCCGCCACGGTGTTGTTGCGCAGCATGTGCGGGACGGTGGGCGTGTTCTTGTAGCTCGGCACGTGGATGGACACGCGGTAATTGGTCAGGCTGTTGTTGCCGACGACCATGTGGCTCAACTGGCCGCGGGGCGCCTCGTGGCGCGCGACTGCCTGGCCTTCCTTGATCTTGACCAGCTTGTTGCCGAGATTGATCGGGCCGGCGGGCAGGTTCTCCAGCGCCTGGCGCAGGATCTTGATGCTCTCGTAGCACTCCAGCGCGCGGACGACTACGCGGGCAAACACGTCTCCGCTGTCGACCACGGGGATGTCGAACTCGAAGTCCCCGTAGGAACAGTAGGGTGCGTCGCGCCGCACGTCGATATCCACGCCGGAAGCGCGCGCATGAGGGCCGACGGCGCCGAGACGCAGCGCGTCCTCGCGGGTCAGGATGCCCACGCCCTTGGTACGCATGGCGATGGTCTTGTCGGTCAGGGCGATCTCGGTGATGCGGTCCAGCGGGCCCTTAAGCTTGTCACAGGCGTCCAGGATCTCACGGCGCAGATCGTCGCTGATATCGCGGCGGGCGCCGCCGATGGTGACCATGGCGTAGTTGACGCGGTTGCCGGTCATTTTCTCGAGCAGATCCATGACCAGCTCGCGCTCGTCCCAGATGTGCATGAACATGCTGTCATGCCCGATGATGTGACAGGCGATGCCGAGCCAGAGGAAGTGGGAATGCAGCCGCTCCAGCTCCGCGGTGATTACGCGGATGTATTCGCCGCGCTTGGGCACCTCGGTGCCGTTGATCGCCTCGACCGCCATGGCGTAGGTCAGCGCGTGGGAGTGAGAACAGATGCCGCACACGCGCTCCACCAGGACGAGCGTCTGGATAGCGTTGCGCTCGGTGGCCAGCTTCTCGATGCCGCGGTGGTTGTAGCCAACGAAGACCTCGGCCTCCTTGATGACCTCGCCCTCCGTATAGAGCTTGGCGTGTACAGGCTCCTCCAATGCGGGATGGTACGGCCCGATGGGCACGATATAGCTCATTGCACGGCCTCCTTCTTGTTCTTCTCCACGAGTTCGGACAGCGGGGTCACCATGATCTGTCCTTTCCCCTGGGTCTCCAGCATGTCTTCCGGCAGGAAGAGGCGCTTGGAGGTGTCAAGCCCTTCGAACTGGATGTTGAACAGCTCGTTGAGCTCGCGCTCCGGCCAGGTCGCCGCGACGTCGTAGATCTCTCCGATGGAGGGAACCGTCGTCTCCCCTACCACGTGGTAGGATTCCACCGCCGGATCCACAGCGTAGTCCCAGGAGATATCCATTTGCCCCTCCTTATTGATGAAGGCGTGGATCATCACCAGGTATACGTTGTTTTTGCGCATGCGCTCCGCGATGGGCACGATCTGGTCCTTGGTAATGTCGATGCGTTTGTACTCCTGCAATCTGATCACCTCTCATTTAGTGCGTTTTGGATGCTTTATATGGGAAATGGTTTGCTAACAAATTCTGGGAAGCTGCGCGCCTGTCAGCTTCTGTAGGATGCGCTTGCCGCCGAGGGCCGTCTGTGCGACCACCTTGCCCGGATACCGGTCCGTCACGCGCCCGATCACGGCGGCCTCTGCGCCCTCCGGCCTCGCGTGCATGGCGTCCAGCACGGGCTGTACGCTCTCCTCCGGCTCTACGGCGAGGAGCTTGCCTTCGTTTGCACAGTAGAGCGGATCGAGGCCCAGCAGCTCGCAGGCGGAACGGACCGCGCCGTGCACCGGGATCGCGCCGGCGTCCAGCTCGATCCCGAGCGGGCCGCCCTCCACGAACTCGTTGAGCGTCGTGGCGACGCCGCCGCGCGTCGGGTCGCGCAACACGCGCACGCCGGCGTCCAGCCGGAGGATCGCCTCCGTGAGACCGTTCAGTGCGGCGCAGTCAGAGCGGATATCGCCCTGGGCCATGCCGCTGCGGCTGAGCATCACCGCCGTGCCATGGTCGCCCACGGCGCCGGATACGATCACCGCGTCGCCGCCGCGCATCGCACGCGGGCTGAGGCCCGACCAGCGCAGCACGCCGATGCCGGCGGTGTTGATATAGACCCCGTCGCCCCGGCCGCGCTCGACCACCTTGGTGTCGCCCGTGACGACCTGCACACCCGCCGCAGCCGCGGCGTCGCGCATGGAGGCCAGGATGCGCTCCAGATCCGACAGTGGGAAGCCCTCCTCCAGGATCAGCGCGCAGCTCAGATAGAGCGGCTTTGCCCCGCAGACGGCGATATCGTTCACCGTCCCGCAGACAGAGAGCTTGCCGATATCCCCGCCGGGGAAAAACAGCGGGCTGACCACGAAGCTGTCCGTCGAAAAGACGAGCTGTTCGCCGCCGGGCACGATCGCCCCGTCGGAAAGCTCCCGCAGCGCGGGATTGTCCAGCGCCGGGAGGATGGTCCGCTCGATCAGGCGGGAGGTCTTCTTTCCGCCGCTGCCGTAGTCAAGGGTTATGATCTCGTCCATATATCTCTTCCTAACGCCCCGCTTGCCGGGGCCGGCTCCGACGCCGTGCGGCGTCAAACCGTCTGATACTTATAGGCCGCCGCACAGGCTCCTTCGGAGGATACCATACAGGGCCCCACCGGGTCTTCCGGCGTGCAGCGCGTGCCGAAGAGCGGGCACTCGCAGGAGCTCATCCGCCCGGTGATGACCTCGCCGCAGCGGCAGGCTGTGGGCTGCGGTGCCGGGAGATGCGCAACGGTGAACCTGCGCTCCGCGTCAAAGGCTGCCAGCTCCTCCCGCAGGCCGAGGCCGCTCGCCTCGATCTGCCCGAGGCCGCGCCAGAGATCCGTCCGCGGCTCGAAGCAGCGCCGCAGCATCTCCTGCGCGAGGCGGTTCCCCTCCCGGGAGACAGCGCGTGTATACTCGTTCTGCACGCGGGGCCGATCCTCCGCGATCTGCCGCAGCAGCAGATAGATGGAGAGCAGGATATCCTCCGGCTCGAAGCCGGAGATCACCGCGGGCATGGCGTATTCCTCCGGCAGAAAGGCAAAGCCCTTCTCGCCGAGGATGGTTGCCACGTGGCCCGGGCAGAGGAAGCCGCGCACCGCGAAGT
Organism: Oscillospiraceae bacterium; assembly: GCA_017477695.1. Taxonomy (GTDB): domain Bacteria; phylum Bacillota; class Clostridia; order Oscillospirales; family Oscillospiraceae; genus Limivicinus. The sequence continues at coordinate 3,492 of JAFUUR010000291.1, forward strand.
CCTCCATCGCCATCAGCGCGCGCAGCGCGGGCTCCACCGTTTTCAACATCGACCAGACGGTGAAATTCTTCACGCCCCGCTCCTGCGCGGTGAGCACCGCCGCGGCGGTGCCGGGCGCCGTCGTCTCAAAGCCGACGCCCAGAAAAACGACCTGCTTGTCCGGGTTCGCCTCCGCGAGCCCGATCGCGTCCACCGGGGAATACACCAGCTCCACCCGGGCGCCGAGGGCCCGGCGGCGCTGCAGGCTGTCTCCGGGGCGGCTCCCCGGGACGCGCAGCATATCACCGTAGCTGCTGACGATCACGTCCTTCTCCATGGCGAGCTCCAGCACGGAATCGATGACCTCCGCCGGGGTCACACAGACAGGACAGCCTGGGCCGCTGAGAAGCTTCACCGTCTCCGGCAGGACGGAACGGATGCCCGCCTCGGCGATCGCCATGGTGTGCGTCCCGCAGACCTCCATGATCTGCACCGGAGGCAGTTGCAGCGCGTGGATCGCGCGAATGATCTTTTCGGCGGAAGCGTCACGCGAGGACATCCCGGATCTCCTCCCAGGCCTCAAGATCTTCCATCGCCTGCTCTTCCGGCAGGCGCTCGATGGCAAAGCCGGCGTGGACGATCACGTAATCGCCCGGCTTCGGTTCGGGGATGAAATCGACCCGGACCGCGCGGCGCAGGCCGAGGGCCTCGCCGACGGCCTCTTTGCCGTGGATCTCAATCAGTTTCAAAGGAACTGCAAGACACATTTTCTTCGTCCTTCTTCCAAATCGCCGCCGCGATCATGGCCTGGCCCAAAGACAGGCCCTCGTCGTTCGTCGAGACGCGGCTGTGATGCCAGGGCTTCAGCCCGCGCTCACGGAGCTTTTCCGGCAGGCGATGCATGATATACATATTCTGAAAGCTGCCTCCCGAGAGCACCACGTCCGTGACGCCCGTCTCGCGGGAGACGCTCGCGGCCGTCTCGGCCGCCATACGGATCAGCGTGTTGAGAAAACGCGCGGCGATCACGCCCGCAGGTACGCCGCCGTCACGCTCGCTTACGATGGCGCGGATCATGGGCCGCCAGTCGAAGCACAGCGGCTCCCCCGTCAGCACGGCGGGATATTCGCCCTCGTCCTCTGCCGCGGCAGCCTCGAGCAGGACCGCGCCCTGCCCCTCGTAGTTGGCGAGCCGCTTGATCCCGAGGATCGCGGCGACGCCATCGAAAAGCCGACCCATGCCGGAAGAGAGCGGGCAGTTAAGTCCTGCGCGGAGCATCGTCTCGTACGTATCCGCGTTGGGGATGCCGCCCGTTTCGCAGCCGGCGTCCCGCAGCAGGGTGAAAGCCACGCGGTCGAGCTCCTTTACCGCCCGGTCGCCGCCGATGAGCGGGATGGGCCGGATCGACCCGCGCCGTTCAAAGCTCTCATATCCGCCCACGAGGCACTCGCCGCCCCAGGTCGTACCGTCCGTACCGTAGCCGGTACCGTCCCAGATCAGACCGATGCAGGGCCCCGGCAGGTCGTTGTCCGCCATGCAGGCGGCCATGTGCGCGTGGTGGTGCTGCACCTGCAGCAGCGGCAGCCCCTCGGCCTCCGCCCGGTCCTGGGCGTACCGGGTAGACATGTAATCCGGGTGCAGGTCACAGACCAGCAGCTCCGGCTCGATATCGAACAGGCGCTGGAAATGGGCGAACTGCCCCTCGTAATGCTCCAGCGTCTCCACATTCTTCAGATCCCCGATGTGCTGGCTCGGGAACACGTAGTTGCCCTTCGTCAGGCAGAAGCTGGCCTTCTGCTCCGCGCCGCAGGCCAGGATCCCGCTGCGGCCGTTTTCCACCCGCACGGGAAAGGGCACGTAGCCGCGTGAGCGGCGGGCCGGATACTCCCGCCCGTCCAGCACCCAGCAAAGCGAATCGTCGCAGCGGGTCTGGATGTCACGATCGTGCAGCAGAAAACCGTCCGCGATGCCGCGCAGTTCCCGAAGAGCGTCCTCGTTGCGGCAGAGGATGGGCGTGTCGGAGAGGTTCGCGCTGGTCATGATCAGCATGTCGATATCGGCGCCGAAGAGCAGCACGTGCAGCGGCGTATAGGGCAGCATCACGCCGAGGTATCCGTTCTCGCTCAAATGGGACAGGCCCGGGGCCCTTTTCTGCAGGAGCACGATGGGCCGCCGGAAGCCGCAGAGGACCTCCGCCTCCGCGTCGCTTACCGTGCAGACGCGCCGCGCCGTCTCCAGGCTCCGGCACATGACGGCGAAGGGCTTTTCATCCCTCTGCTTGCGCTGTCGGAGGCGGGCCGCGATCTGCGCGTCGTCACATCGGCAGGCGAGATGCATCCCGCCCAGGCCCTTGACCGCGACGATCTTCCCGGCCTTCAGCCAGGCGCGCGCCGTTTCGATCGCGTCTCCCGGCAGTTCTCTCCCCGCACCGTCGAGGAAGAACACGCGCGGGCCGCAGTCCGGGCAGCAGTCCGGCTGCGCGTGATAGCGGCGGTTTTCGATATCGTGGTACTCCCTGTCGCAGCGCGGGCACATGGGGAATTTGCCCATGGAGGTCAGCGCGCGGTCGTATGGGACGTCTTTGACGATGGTAAAGCGCGGGCCGCAGTTGGTGCAGTTGATGAAGGGGTAGCGGTAGCGCCTGTCGGCAGGGTCGAGCAGCTCACGCAGGCAGTCGTCGCAGATGCAGATGTCCGGGGAGATGAGCGTGTTGCGGAAGGCCTCCGTTTTGCTCTGCCGGATCGTGAACCCCCGGTAGCCGACCGTCTCCTCCGTATAGCGCGTGCGGATCTCCTCGATCACGGCGAGCTTGGGCGCCCGCTGCGGGAGCGCCTCACAGAACCGCTCCAGGGCGGCGTGCTCCCCCTCGAGCTCGAGCTCCACACCGGAGGAGGTGTTTTTGATATAGCCGTTCAAATCATGCTCGGACACGAGCCTGTGCACGAAGGGCCGGAAGCCCACGCCCTGCACGACTCCCCGTATTTCCATGTGCAGTCTCATCATGGCAGCGCGTCCTAACAGTTGTTTGTTATTTGTCAGTCAATATTGTAATACAAGGTTTTTCCAAGTGCAAGAGGTATTTCAAAGTTTCCTTATATTTTCTTGATATCATTATCTGAATATATTATAGTGCCCTGCAGGCCCGTTTGCAAGAATTGAAAAAATATTGTCAGTATTTTCTTTTACTTTTTGGGCAGGATGCACAGAATGTGCAAAACGGCCGCAGTCTTTCGACTGCGGCCGTTTTTTATACGGTTGGAAATGCGGATCAGGCTTCCTTCTTGCCGGCAGCGGCAATGATCCAGAAGACTACCAGGGCCAGAATGGCCACCACGTACCAGATCACCTGGCTGCCGCCGAAGAAGTCGATCATCTGTCCGGCCAGCACGAAGGCCATGACGATGGGAACGACGAAGCGTACGCAGACCTTGTAGAACTTCTTGAAGCCCTCGGAGGGATCGCCGTGGGCGACCTCGTCCAGAACCAAGTCGGGCGTCTTTTCCCAGCCGATCATCAACGCCATCAGCATGGCGCCGAGCGGCATCGCGATGCCCTCAGACCAGCAATCAAAGAAGTCCAGGAAGCAGTCCAGGAAGGTCGGCACGGTGCTGATGCCCAGGAGGCTGGCCGGGGAGAAGTTCTCGCCCAGGCCGTCGGCCGCGACGATGACGGCGCCGATCAGGATCAGCAGGGACACGGTCAGCACGCGCTGAGAGCGGGTGTCCTTCTCGCCCTTGGCCAGATCCTTGTCGATCCAGTGGGCGGCGATGGTCTCCATCAGGGAGATGGCGGAGGAGATGGCGGCGATCAACACCAGCACGTAAAAGATCACGCCGAACAGGGGGCCGAGCTTGCCCATGTTGGAGAACACGTTCTGCAGGGTGATGAACAGCAGGCCGGGGCCGCGCAGGGTGATCTCGCTGGGAGCCATGCCCTGGCTCAGGCCGTAGGAAACAGCGGCGGGGATAACGGCGAGACCGGCCATCAGAGCGATGACGGTATCCGCCACAACGATGATGACGGAATTCTTGACCAGGTTCTCTTCCTTGCCCAGGTAGGAGCCGTAGGTCAGGATGGCGCCCATGGCCAGGGACAGGGAGAAGAACATCTGGCCGCCGGCGGTGGCGAGGATGGACAGGACGCCGGGGGTAGACTCGACGAACTGGCCGAACTCGGTCATCTTGGTGGCATAGCCGGGGACAAACATGAACTTCAAACCCTCGGCCGCGTGGGGC
>JAFUUR010000292.1 GCA_017477695.1 Oscillospiraceae bacterium
AAAGTGTTATCCATGAAAAAAACCTATGGAAATGTACGCTGTACTGTGCTATAATTTTCAAGGTTTGTAATACGAACGAGCTTGGGGGAAATAGAGATGAAATGCCCATTTTGCGGATACACTGAGAGCAAGGTGATCGACTCCAGACCGGCGGAGGAGGGGGCGACCATTCGCCGCCGCAGAGAGTGCCTTGCCTGCCAGCGGCGCTTCACGACTTATGAGATCATCGAGCGTCTCCCGCTGGTCGTCGTCAAGAGGGACGGCAGCCGGCAGACCTTCGACAAAGTCAAGCTCATCAACGGTATGGTGCGCGCATGTGAAAAGCGCCCGGTCGCCCTGCAGACGCTCGAGCAGATCGCGGACGATATCGAGCAGGAGCTGCAGAGCAATCTCGAGCGCGAGATCAGTACCGTTGAGATCGGCGAGATGGTCATGACCCGCCTCAAGGACGTGGACGAGGTCGCCTACGTGCGTTTCGCCTCCGTGTACCGCAGCTTCAAGGACATCAACACCTTTATGGAGGAGCTCTCCAAGCTGCTGACGGAGAAATAAGCGTTCAAAAGATCGTACCGAGGGACGGGTGCTCCATATAGTCGATGCGGGCGAGACGGTCTCTGAGCCGCGCAAAGGCGGCCGGATACGTTTCGCTGCCGCGCTCGAGCAGTGCCTCCTGCAGATCGCAGAACGCGTCGGAGACGGCGTCCACGTCTGGGTGCCGGAGGAACACGTTGGTGTAGTCCCGTGCGCGCCGCCAAAGAACGAGACCGTCATCGAGCGCCTTGAGCGCGGCCTCGGGATCGCCATCTCCTGCGGCGGCCTCTGCGCGGTCCAGACAGAGACTGATGCGGTCTGTCAGCCGATCGAGCCGCGCAAGGTTCCATACGGAGCACGCGATCAGCAGGATCAGCAGCAGAAGGGCGGTCAGTTCCCGTTTCACGTTCCGTTCTCCTTCCCGGCGAAGTAGATCTGTCCGGCCTGGTCGACCGTCATCAGAAAGACTTCATCAGCGCGTGCTTTCCCTTTTTCGCGCAGCCTGTCCGCAAGCCAGGCGCGGTCCAGCCCCGCGTGACGAAGGTTCGCCTCCAGGATCCGCCCGTCGCTGATCACGATGGTCGGATACCCGCTGTCCCCAGTTGGAAGACCGAGCTGTGCGGCCGTCACCGGCGCTGAGGCCGGGTCGGGGATGACGCTCAGCTTCCCGTTCGTTTCCAGGATCGCGTATGCGATCTTGCCGATATCGCTGACGCCCTGGCTGCGCAGCTCCTGCATGAGCTCGTCGAGTGTGAAGCGGTTCTTGCGCATCTCGCGCTGCCGGATCTGCCCGTGAACGATCAGCAGGCTGGGCTCGCCGAAAAAGGCCGTGCGCAGACGGACGCTTTTCATCGAGGCTCCGGCGATCAGCACCTCGCAGCAGAACAGCGTGAGGATCGGGACCAGGCCGTTGAGCATGGGGATGCCCATGTCCTGCAGCGGATGCGAGGCAAGGTCCGCGATCAGCGCACCCAGCACGAATTCCGACAGCTCCATTTCTCCGAGCTGGCGCTTTCCCAGCAGGCGCAGGGTGATCAGCAGAGCAAAATAGACGATCAAAGTACGGCAGATTACGATGGCCATGTACGGCCTCCTTTTTCGTTTGCCGTTAGTTTGCCCGGAAAACGGGCTATTATCGAGGGATCGTATGAAGACGTTGACCGCATCCAGACAAAACGCAGTCGCCTCCGCGGCGGACCGGATCTGTGAGATCGTCTCGCAGAAGCCGGACGCCGTGCTCGCCCTGTCCGTGGGCCGCACGATGGCGCCGCTGTTCGACGAGCTTGCCCGCAGATACGGCGAGGGGTGTCTTTCGCTGAGGGCCTGCCGTGTGTTTTCCGTTACGGAATTCGCGGACGTTCCGGAAGAGCAGAGCTGCCGCCGCATGCTGCAGGCAGAGCTTGTGGATCGCACGGATCTGCAGGGGGAGAACTGCGTGTGGCTCAGCGAGGAGAGCCTGGACGAATACGACGAGCGCATCCGTGCGGCCGGCGGCCTGAATCTCGCCGTGCTTGGACTGGGCGTGAACGCGCACATCGGCTACAACGAGCCTGTGGCTGTTTTCGGCTCGCTCACGCACCGGCAGAAGCTGACCGAAGCCACGAGGAAACAGCTCGAGGAGCAGTTCGGCACGGCGGAAGCCGTTCCGCAATACGCGCTGACGATGGGGGTCAAGACGCTGGCCTCGGCAGGGGAGATCCTGCTGCTGGCTTTCGGCGAGGAAAAGGCGCAGGCCGTTTTCAAAACGCTTTACGCCCGCAACGACGGTCTGGTGCCGTCCGCCTTCCTGCAGGTGCCGGCCAGGGTCACCGTGTATCTGGACGAGGCGGCCGCGGCACAGCTGTGATCGTGCCGCCACATGAAACTGTAAACGTGCCGCGGTCGCACGCGGCTGTAAATAAGCAATCAGGAGGTCAATCAGAAGATGGGTAAATACTTCGGAACGGACGGCTTTCGCGGTGAAGCCAACAAGGACCTGACGGTCGACCATGCGTTCCGCATCGGCCGTTATCTCGGTTGGTATTACGGCAAGGAGCACAAGGCCAAGGTCGTGATCGGCAAGGACACCCGCCGTTCGAGCTACATGTTTGAAGACGCGCTGTGCGCGGGCCTCACAGCCTCCGGAGCAGACGCGTACCTGCTGCACGTCACCAGCACGCCCAGCGTGTCCTATATCGCCCGGGCGGACGATTTCGACTGCGGCATCATGATCTCTGCAAGCCACAATCCCTATTACGATAACGGCATCAAGCTCCTAAACGCCAACGGCGAAAAGATGGAGGAGGAGATCCTCGATGAGATCGAGGCTTATCTCGACAGCGACGAGTCCCTGCCCTACGCCACCGGCGCGGACATCGGCTGCACGGTGGACTATTCCGCCGGGCGCAACCGCTACATCGGCTATCTGATCTCGCTTGCTACGCGCTCCTACAAGGGCCGCAGGATCGGCCTGGACTGCGCAAACGGCAGCACCTGGATGATGGCCAAGAGCGTGTTCGACGCGCTGGGGGCCGATACTTACGTGATCAGCAATCGCCCGGACGGTCTGAACATCAACGTCGACTGCGGCTCCACCCACATCGAACAGCTGCAGCAGCTGGTCGTGGATAAGAAGCTGGACGTGGGCTTCGCCTTCGACGGCGACGCCGACCGCTGCCTCGCCGTCGATGAGCACGGCAGCGTCGTCAACGGCGATCACATCATGTATCTCTGCGCAAAGTACATGCAGGATCGCGGAACCCTGGGCGACTCGAAGGTCGTCACCACCATCATGTCCAACATGGGCCTGTACAAGGCGCTCGACGCGCTGGGCATCGGCTATGAAAAGACTGCCGTCGGCGACAAGTACGTGGCGGAAAACATGCGGCAGAACGGGCACCTGATCGGCGGCGAGCAGTCCGGACACATCATCTTCGGGCAGCTGGCCAACACGGGCGACGGCCTGCTGACTGCGATCAAGGTCATGGAAGTGATCTGCGAGACGAAGCTGAGCCTGAGCGAGCTTGCCTCCGGAATGACCATGTATCCGCAGAAGCTCAAGAACGTCGTCGTGACCGACAAGGACGAGACCTTGAACTGTGAGGCGGTCAAAGCCGCCGTCGTCGCCGTCGAGGAAGAACTCGGTGAAAACGGCCGCGTGGTGCTGCGCAAGAGCGGTACCGAGCCTCTGCTGCGCGTCATGGTGGAAGGCACCAGCGAGGAGCTGTGCGAGGAGAAGGTCGATCAGATCATCGACGCGATGCGTGTCGCGGGAAAGCTCATCAAGGTGAAGTGAAATGATTACCATTCAAGAACTGCTGGATCTGGACAAAACCATCGCCGCGGAGCTCTTCGCGGGCAAGACCTACCCCTGGGAGGTCCTCGACGATATCAAGCCCTTTATCCTGAAGCTGGGCCCGACGCTCAGCGAGGAGGAGTTCGATCACCCCTCGGAGGGCGTGTGGATCGCGAAGGACGCGACCGTGTTTCCCTCCGCGTACATCGGCTCCCCCTGCATCATCGACCATGGCGCCGAAGTGCGGCACTGCGCGTTCATCCGCGGCAGCGCCATCGTGGGCAAGAACGCGGTCGTTGGCAATTCCTGCGAGCTGAAGAACGTGGTCCTGTTCGACAACGTCCAGACGCCGCATTATAACTACGTGGGCGACTCGATCCTGGGCTACAAGGCGCACATGGGCGCGGGCTCCATCACCTCCAACGTCAAGAGCGACAAAACGCTCGTCGTCGTCAAGGAGCCGGAGAACCCCATCGAGACCGGGCGGAAAAAGTTCGGCGCCGTTTTGGGCGACAACGTCGAGGTCGGGTGCAACAGCGTGCTCAACCCCGGCACGATCGTCGGCCGCCGCAGCAGCATCTATCCCACCTCCTGCGTGCGCGGCATCATCCCCGCGGACAGCATCTACAAGGAAAAGACCGATATCGCCACGAGAGAGTAAC
>JAFUUR010000293.1 GCA_017477695.1 Oscillospiraceae bacterium
CCGCCGCGGCGGCCAGCTCGCCGGCGCCGGAGTGCACCACGTAGAGGACGTAGCCGTCCATGGCGTAGGTGTAGACCCGAAAGCCGCTGCGCTCCTCGGTGCGCTCCGCGCTGCCGTAGCGGGCGAGCACGGCCTCCATCTCCACGGCGACCAGCATGCCGATCTTCTTCATGGCAGCCTCCTCACAGCACGCGCACGCGCAGCACGTCGCTCATGGCGCGGATGCTCTCCGCCGTGTCCTCGCCGATCTTCTCGCCGAGGTCGACGATGGTGCAGGCGTAGCCGCCGCGCGGCTTGTTGATCATGTGCTCGACGTTGATGTTGCGCTCGCTGATGAAATCCAGGATGCGGGTGATCATGCGGGGAATGTTGCGGTGGATGACGCACAGACGGCAGACGCCCATCCGGCTGAGCGACACGTCGGGCAGGTTCACGGAGTTTTTGATGTTGCCGTTGAGCAGGTAGTCGTAAAGCTCCTCCGCGGCCATCACGGCGCAGCGGTCCTCGCTCTCGGGCGTGCAGGCGCCCAGATGGGGCGTGGCGATCACGTTCGGCGCCTTGAGGATCACCTGGTTGGGGAAATCCGTCACGTACTTGGCGACGTGCCCCCGGTCCAGCGCCGCGGTCATGGCTACGTCGTCGACCACCTCGGCGCGCGATTCGTTGAGGATGCGTACGCCCTTCTTCATCCGGGCGAGGGCCGCCTCGTCGATCATATGGTAGGTGGCCTCGGTGTAAGGCACGTTCAGACTGATATAGTCGCACTCGTCGAAGATCTCGTCCAGCGTCTCGGCGTGGATCACGTTCCGGGACAGGCGCCAGGCGGCGTCTACCGACATGAACGGGTCGAAGCCGTAGACGACCATGCCCAGATCCAGCGCGGCGTTTGCCAGCAGCGCGCCCGTGGCGCCGAGGCCGATCACGCCCAGGGTCTTGCCCATGATCTCGGGGCCGGCGAAGGAGGACTTGCCCTTCTCCACCAGCACGGGGATCTCATCGCCCTGGTCGGCGATGCTCTTGACCCACTCGATGCTGCCGACCACGTCCCGCGAGGCGAGCACCAGCCAGCAGATCTGCTGCTCCTTCACGGCCTCGGCGTTGGCGCCGGGGCTGTTGAACACGACGATGCCCTTCTCGGCGCACTCGTCGATGGGGATGTTGTTCGTCCCCGCGCCGGCCCGCGCGATCGCGAGCAGCTCGGGACCGAATTGCGCCCCGTGCAGATTCGCGCTGCGCAGCAGCAGGCCGTCGGGCTTCTCGATATCGGCCCCCACGGCGCAGCCGTGCCGCTGCAGGGCCATGATCCCCTCGGGGGAGATCGTATTCATGGTCTGGATCTTAAACATGGTGCCTGGCCTCAAATTCTTTCATGTATTCAACGAGCGCGTCGACGCCCTCCATGGGCATGGCGTTATACAGCGAGGCGCGCATGCCGCCGGCGACCTTGTGGCCCTTCAGGTTCAAAAGGCCCCTCGCTGCCGCGCCCTTGACGAAGGCCGCGTCCAGCTCCGCGTCGCCGGTGCGGAAGGTCACGTTCATATCGCTGCGCGAGCCGGGCTGCGCGTGGGGGATATAGAGGCGGCTGTTGTCCAGCACTTCGTAGACGCGGCGCGCGCGTTCGCGCTTGAGCTGCTCCATCCCGGCGACGCCGCCCTGCGTCTCCAGCCAGTCGAGCACGAGGCCGAGCATGTAGATGCACCAGCAGGGGGGCGTGTTGAGCATGGAGTCGGCCTCGATCATCGTGCGGTAGCTCATGACCTGCGGCGTGTACGGCAGCTCGCGCCCGGCGAGCGCCCTGTCGACGATCAGCACCGTGAGCCCGGCGGGGGCCATGTTCTTCTGCGCGCCCGCGTAGATGAGCCCGAAGCGGGACACGTCCACCGGCCGGGAGAGGATGTCGGACGACATGTCGCACACCAGAGGCGCCGCCGTCTCCGGGACGTACTGCCACTCGGTGCCGTAGATGGTGTTGTTGGCGCAGTAGTAGAAATACTTCGCCCCCTCCGTGAGGGAGAGCTCCTCCTGCGCGGGGATCCGGTCATACCCCGTCCCGGCCGAGCTCGCGGCGATATGGACCGTGCCGTATTTCTCGGCCTCTCCGGCGGCCCTGTTGGAGAAGTGGCCGGTGACCGCGTAGTCGGCGGTCCCGCCCTCCATGAGGTTCATGGGGATGGCGGCGAACTGCAGCGTGGCCCCGCCCTGGAGAAACAGGATCTCATGACTGTCCGGCACCTGCAGGGCGGCCTTCAGCTTGGCCTTGGTGGAGTCGAAGATCTCCTGGAAGGCGGGGCTGCGATGGCTCATCTCCATCACGGAGATCCCGCCGCCGCGATAGTCGAGCAGATCCCGGCGGGCGCTTTCCAGCGCACTCTCCGGCATCACGGACGGCCCTGCCGAGAAATTATAAACCTGTTGTCTGGACATGGAGATCGCTCCTTCCTGCCTTTCCGCCGGCGATGGCGCCCGATCGGAGACCGGGATTTTATTATACAGGCCACGCACGCCGTAGTCAAACGGCAGACTGCCCAAAAATAGCGGCTTTTGTCGAGCCATTTCCAGCGGGATTTGACGCGCGCGTGCAGGCGTGTTATGATAAGCGGCAAAGCGGCGGAGCACGGCGCGCCGCGCGCCGCATCGCTGACCGTTCTTTGCTGCAAGGAGGAAAGCCATGCCCATCCAAGCCTGGTGGCCGATCGGCCTGATCGTGATCTCCAACGTGTTCTATCACATCTGCTCCAGACAGACGCCGGACACGATCCATCCGCTGGCGTCCCTGTCGGTGACGTATCTGATCGGCGCGGCGACCTCCGTCGCGGTCTACTTTTTGATCGACCGCGGCGGCAGCCTCGCGCAGGAGTACAGGCATCTCAACTGGAGCGCCTGCGTGCTGGGCATCGCCATCGTGGGGCTCGAGGTCGGGAGCATCTATATGTACAAGCTCGGCTGGAACCTCAACACCGGCCATCTGACGCACAGCGCGCTGCTGGCCATCGCGCTGCTCCTCGTGGGCTATCTGTTTTACCACGAGGCGATCACGGCCAATAAGCTGATCGGGATCGTGCTGTGCCTTGCCGGCATTGCCTTCCTCAACCGCTGAACGACGGCGCGGCCGGGCGGCCCCTTTCGGGCCGCCCGGCCGCGTTCATATCGTCCGGGCTCAGGCGTCCGGAATGCATTCGCCCGTGAGCTGCTCGCCGTCCACCCCGGTGATGCGCACCGGCAGCGTACGCCCGCGCAGGCCCGGCGTCGGGACGCTGACGAGCACGTAGGTGTCGCTGTGTCCGGCGGAGCGGCCCGCGCTCTCCGTTTCAAAGAGCACCGGCAGGACCTGCCCCACGCTCTGCTCCAGAAAAGCGCGCTGCATCTCGCGCCCGACCGCCTGCGCCTCGTGGGCGCGCGCGGCCTTGACGGCGTTGCTGCACTGGTCCGGCATCCGGTCTGCGGGCGTGCCCGGCCGCCGGGAGTAGGGGAAGACGTGCATATCCGAAAAGGCGCAGCGGCGGATGAAGGCCAGCGTCTCGGCCTGGTCCCGCTCCGTCTCGCCGGGGAAGCCTGTGATCAGATCGCAGGTGAGGCCGCAGCCGGGAAAATATCGCCGCAGCAGCTCCGCCGCGCGGTAGAAGGCCGCGGTGTCGTACTTGCGGTTCATGGCCTTGAGCGTACGGTCGCAGCCGGACTGGAGCGAGAGATGGAAATGGCGGCAGAGCTTGCCCGTCGCGGCGAGACGGCGGCAGAAGTCCTCCGTCACGACCGTGGGCTCGAGCGAGCCGAGGCGGATGCGCATATCGCCGGAGACCGCCGCCACGGTCTCGATGAGCTCCGTGAGCCCGGGCCTGCCCGGCAGGTCGACGCCGTAGGAGGCCACCTCGATCCCGGTGAGCACCAGCTCCCGATAGCCGGCGGCGGCGATGCGCGCGGTCCCGGCCGCGGCGTCCGCCAGGGGGAGGCTGCGCAGCCGCCCGCGGGTGTAGGGGATGATGCAGTAAGTGCAGAAATTGACGCAGCCGTCCTGGATCTTCAGCATGGCGCGCGTGCGCCCGGCGACCGCTCCGGCGGGCAGCGTCTCGAACGCGCGGCGGCGGAACGGCTCATCCACCGCGCGGCAGCCCTCGCCGCCGCCGACAGCCTTCTCCACCTCCTCCACGAAGCGGACGTGGTCCGACGAGCCGAAGATGACGCGCGCGCCGATCTCCGCGGACTCCTCGGGACTGAGCTGGGAATAGCAGCCGCAGACGGCCACCACCGCGCCGGGGTTCTCGTCGCGCAGGCGGCGGATGGTCTGGCGGGACTTGCGCCCGCTCTCTGCGGTCACGGCGCAGGTGTTGACGATCACCGCGTCGGCGATCTCGCCGGGCGCGGCGCTCTCGTGGCCGTGGGCGCGCAGCAGCGCCTCCATGGCCTGAGTTTCATACTGGTTGACCTTGCAGCCGAGAGTGGATATAATATACTTCATAATGCGAAAAGCACCTCACGGAAACGGAGCGTTATCATCATGGACCACTATCTGGACAATTCCGCCACCACGAAGGTCTGCGCCGAGGCGGCGCAGGCGGCGCTGTACGCGATGACGGAGGTATACGGCAACCCGAGCTCCACCCACACGGTGGGGCGGGAGGCCAAAAAACTGCTGGACCGGAGCCGCAGGCAGGTCGCGGACGCGCTCGGCTGCACGCCGCAGGAGCTCGTCTTCACCTCCTGCGGGTCGGAGAGCGACAACTGGGCGATCCTCGGCGGGGCGGAGGCCATGAAGCGCCGGGGCGGCCACGTGATCAGCTCCGCCGTGGAGCACGACGCGGTGCGCCGCTCGCTCGACGAGCTGGAGAGCCGCGGCTTCACCGTCACGCGCCTGCAGCCGGACGCGAACGGCGCCATCCCCGCGCAGGCCGTGCTGGACGCGCTGCGGGACGACACGGTGCTCGTAACGCTGATGCTGGTCAACAACGAGACCGGCGGCGTCACGGATATCGCGGCGATCGCCCGCGGTATGAAGCGGGCGGGCTCGCAGGCGCTGCTGCATACGGACGCGGTGCAGGCCTTTATGAAGCTGCCGTTCACGGCGAAAAGCCTGGGTGCGGACATGATCAGCGTCAGCGGACATAAGATCCACGCGCCCAAGGGCGTGGGGGCGCTGTACGTGCGCAGCGGACTGCGCCTCAAGCCCTTCATCCTGGGCGGCGGCCAGGAGAACGGACGGCGCGCGGGCACCGAGGCCATGCCGCAGATCGCGGCCTTCGGCGCCGCCTGTGAGGCGGC
>JAFUUR010000294.1 GCA_017477695.1 Oscillospiraceae bacterium
TGCGGCGCTGCTGCTGCTTGCCGCCTGGCTGCTGCTCTATGGCGGCTTCGTGCTGCGCGCGGGGGCGGAGCGCTTCGTGGTCACCGCCTTTCCGCACGCCGATCCCGCCGTCTTTTCGGTGACGCTGGGCCTGCTCGCCCTGCTCGGCGCGCTTGGGCCCGCACGCACGCTGGCGCGCATCGGGCGCATCGTACTGCCGCTGCAGATGGCCGTCCTGCTGGCGGTGCTGGGCTTCGGCCTGTTGTCCGTCGACCGGACGAACCTCCTGCCTCTCACCGTATTCGACGCGGGCGCGGTGCTGCGGGGGATGCCGCCCGTGCTCGACGTGTTGGCCTTCGGCCTGTACGGCGGCTGCTTTCTGCTGGGCGGCGTGCCGCGCGAGCCGGGCGCCGAGCGCGCCCTCTCGGCATGGCTCGTGCGCATCGCCTTGCTGCTGACGCTTCTGAGCGCTGCGGTGATCGGCAGCTTCGGCGCGGAGCTCTGCGCCCGGCTGACGCAGCCGTTTTTCACGCTGGTGCGCAATCTCGTTTTTTTCCGCAGTCTGGAACGGGCGGAGGCGCTGGTGGTCACGTTCTGGGTCTTCCCGGATTTCCTGCTGAGCGCGCTGCTGCTGTACGGAGCACAGCATTGTCTGCGCCTCGCGCTCGGCGCGGATCCCGCCTACCGCGGCGAGGCGCGCCGGGATCTGCGCGGCGGGCGCTGGAGCATCCCGCTCTGCGGCGCGGCGCTCTTCGCGCTCGAGCTGGTGCTGGCGCCGGACGCGGAGTGTCTGCGCTTCTGGTCCGAGCGGATGATGCCCGAGTGCAACCTCGGCGTGGCCTTCGGTCTGATCCCCTTCCTATATATAATAGGTAAACAAAAAAAGACCCTGTGAGCTCACAGGGTCTCTGTTCCGTCCCGCTCAGTCCGGGACGGCGGTCGCAAAGTAGATGACGTCGCTGATCGGCTTCTGCGCGCCGAACTGCACGGGGTTGATCAGCTCCCCGTTGAAGGCCGTGGTCGCGGTCTGGCCGCCGTCGAGCGTGTAGGCCTTGAGGCAGCCGCGCGCGAGCATGGCGTCCGCCGCCTGGCGCAGCGTCGCGAGGTTGTACGTCGGCTGGCCGGGCGTACTGCAGTTGATGTTCATCGTCAGATAGTGCCGCTCGCCCAGCAGACCCAGGGCGCTGCGCGCGTAGCGGTCGCCGATCTCGCCCCACATATAGGAGTTCGGCGTCACGTCCACGCCGTTGTCGATCAGCACGGGGCCGAAGGCCAGCGAGAACAGCACGTCGTTTTCCGCGATGAACTGCTCGGCCTGCGCCTGCGTCTCGAACTGATCGCGGTAGGAGAAGAGCAGATCTCCCCCGGCGGTGACGTAGCAGACGTCGCAGGTGTGCGGCTCAAAGCGGCAGATCTGCCGCTGATAGACGCTGACGCCGCAGTTGCGGTCGTGATAATAGAAGTCTCCGCCCTCGGCCAGCACGGCGTTGGCGTCCCGGCAGAAGTCCGTCGTCGTCTCGAAATTGAGGTCGAAGGGCTGGTCGCCGGAGATCTTGCGCCGCAGCTGCGACCCGTCCGCGATGAAGACCTCCGAGAAGGTACCCACCGCCTCGGCCTCCACCTCCTGCCAGACGAGCACGAGGATGGTATCGTCCAGATAGTAGCGGATGCCGCCGTCGCCGTACAGGGCGATCTCCTCGTTCCAGACCGTCTCCTGTCCGCCCATCAGCCGCTGCGCCGTCACGGTCGACAGCAGCGCGCGCACCTCGGCGGGATCCTGCGTCCTGCCAAAGAAGGCCGCGTCGGGCTTCGGTCCGCGCGTCGCGTTCTCCGCCAGGGGCTCATATTCCTTGAAAACAGGCGTCAGCTCTGCCGCGATGGTCTGATAAAGCGCCTCGACCCAGGCGTCGGGCCCCGGTTCCCGGGTGAAGGCGGCGCGGAGCGCCTGCAGCTCGGCATAGTCCCGCCCCTCGTCCGGCGTCCAGCTCTCGCGGACGCTCTTCTCGTAGCGGTAGCCCAGCTCCAGCTCCCGTCTGCCGCAGTAGGCGGCGGGCTCCGCGAGCCGCGCGAGCAGCGCCTCGTCAAAGGCCGCCCGGGCCAGCTCCTCCCGAAAAGCCCCGGTCTCGTCGTAGACCTCGTCGGAGCGGCGGGCCGCCAGGGCCTGCGCGGAAAGCGCCTGCTGCAGGACGTCCCCCAGACCGCGGCCCAGCGCCTCCGGGTCCAGCGTGGTTACGGCAAGCCGCTGAACGCCCGTGCGCAGGCGCCAATCGCCGCCGTATACGGGCTCGCCCAGGAGCTCGCAGGACCAGCTGGCCCGCAGCGCCTCACAGAGCGCCCGGCCGGTCTCCGTCTCCGGATCCTCGTACGGCTCCAGCGGCCCGGTGACCATCCGCTCCTCCGCCGTCAGCTCCGGGATGCGGGACAGCTCGATCCGATCGCGTATGCGCAGGCCGCCCAAGACGCCCAGCGGGATCAGCACGGCCAGGGCCAACAGCACCCAGGGCCATACGCGTCTGCGTTTTTTCTTCTTCATGCCGGTCTCCTCTGTTTCTTTGATAAAGGCTATATGATGGCGAAAAGCAAAAAGTTTTGCCATATATTCCGTTCATGGATTTCGCCATCCGATCATCATTATAAAGGAAAGGGCGGCCCGCCGGGCCGCCCTTTGGGATCTCACAGATCAGAAGTCCGCGTTGCCGGTCGTACGGGGGTGGAGCTCCACGTCGCGGATGTTGCTCACGCCCGTGAGGTACATGACCAGCCGCTCGAAGCCCAGGCCGTAGCCCGCGTGACGGCAGCTGCCGTAGCGGCGCAGATCCAGGTACCACCAGTAGTCCTCTTTCTTGAGGCCCAGCTCGTCCATGCGCGCTGTGAGCACGTCCAGCCGCTCCTCGCGCTGGCTGCCGCCGATGATCTCCCCGATGCCGGGGACGAGGCAGTCCGCCGCGGCGACGGTCTTCCCGTCGTCGTTGAGGCGCATGTAGAAGGCCTTGATCTCCTTGGGATAGTCGGTAACGAAGATGGGCTTTTTGAAGACCTCCTCCGTCAGATAGCGCTCATGCTCGGTCTGCAGGTCGATGCCCCAGGCGACGGGATAGTCGAACTTTTTGCCGCTCTTCTGCAGAAGCTCGACCGCCTCGGTGTAGCTGATGCGCCCGAACTCGTTGGACGCCACGTTGTGCAGCCGGGCAAGCAGGCCCTTGTCCACGAAGGCGTTGAAGAA
>JAFUUR010000295.1 GCA_017477695.1 Oscillospiraceae bacterium
CGTCGATTGCGATGCCGCGCTTTTCATACTGGGTCGTGCCGGTCGGAACCGTGCCGTCCGCGCTCATCTTGGAGACGGGCAGCTTGTCGCCCTCCTGCGCGAGGATCGGCTGGATGAACTCATGGAAGTACGGATCGTCGGTCGTGTGCACAACGGTCGCGCCCTCGGTCGTGGTCGCCCAGGATTCGGGGTACTTGATCTCGACGACTGCGCCTGCGCCCGCGTCGATCGCGTCGTAGTTCTTCTGGACAACCGCGTCGCCCTTCTTGCTGTAGGACTTCTTCGCGGCGGCCTTCATGTATTCGATGGCCTGCTCGGACGGGATGATGTTCGCCAGCTTGAAGAACGCGGACTGCATGATCGTGTTGATGCGGCCGCCCATGCCGACTTCCTTCGCCAGCTTCACAGCGTCGATGTTGTAGAACTTGAGGTGGTGCTGCGCAATCGCGTTCTTCATCTTCGCGGGCAGCTCTTTTTCCATCTCCTCCAGCGTCCACGGCGAGTTCAGCAGGAACGTGCCGCCGTCCTTGATGCCCTCGGCCACCGCATAGCGGGTGACGTAGGAGGAGTTGTGGCACGCCGCAAAGTCCGCCTGGTCGATCAGGTACGGGCTCTGGATCGGCTTCTTGCCAAAGCGCAGATGCGAAACCGTGAAGCCGCCGGACTTCTTGGAGTCGTAGGAGAAATAGCCCTGCGCATACATATCGGTGTGGTCGCCGATGATCTTGATGCTGTTCTTGTTCGCGCCGACCGTACCGTCGGAGCCGAGACCGAAGAACTTGCAGGCGATGGTGCCTTCCGGCGCGGCGTTCACAAGCTCGCCGAGCGGGAGGGACGTACCGGTGACATCGTCCTCGATGCCGACCGTGAAGTGGTTCTTGGGCTGTGCCTGATCGAGATTGTCATACACGGCCTTAACCATCGTCGGGGTGAATTCCTTGCTGCCGAGGCCATAGCGGCCGCCGACGACCTCGATATCCTTGCCGCTTTCGCGCAGCGCGGTCACGACATCCTCATACAGCGGTTCGCCTAAGGAGCCGGGCTCCTTCGTGCGGTCGAGCACGGCCACGCGCTTGGTGGTGGCGGGGAGAGCTTCGACGAACTTTTCGGTCGCCCAAGGACGATATAGACGGACCTTGACGAGGCCGAGCTTATAGCCCTTGCCGTTCAGGTAGTTGATGGTTTCTTCCACAACGTCCGCGCCGCTGCCCATGCAGACGATCACGTTCTGGGCGTCGGGCGCGCCGACGTAGTCGAACAGATGATAGTGACGGCCGGTGATCTTGCCGACCTCGTCCATGTAGTGCTGGACGGTCTCGGGGATCGCGTTGTAGTACTTGTTGGCCGCTTCACGCGCCTGGAAGTAGATATCCGGGTTCTGCGCGGTGCCGCCGGCATGCGGATGGTTCGGGTTCATGGCGCGGGCGCGGAACGCGGCGACGGCGTCACGGTCGAGGAGCTTGTCCATATCGGCATAGTCGATCAGCTCGATCTTCTGGACTTCGTGCGAGGTGCGGAAGCCGTCGAAGAAGTGGCAGAACGGAACGCTCGCCTTGATGGCGGACAGGTGCGAAACCAGCGCCAGATCCATGACTTCCTGCACGGAAGCGGAGGCGAGGAACGCAAAGCCGGTCTGCCGGCAGGCCATCACGTCGCTGTGGTCGCCGAAGATGGAGAGCGCGTGCGCCGCGAGGGCACGGGCCGAGACGTGGAACACGCCGGGGAGCAGCTCGCCGCTGATCTTGTACATGTTCGGGATCATCAGCAGAAGACCCTGGGACGCGGTGAAGGTGGTCGTGAGCGCGCCGGCCTTCAGAGAGCCGTGGACAGCGCCCGCCGCGCCGGCCTCGGACTGCATCTCCGCGATGCGGACCTTCTGACCGAACAGGTTCACTCTGCCGTTCGCCGCCCATTCATCGGCGACCTCTGCCATCGGGGACGAGGGCGTGATCGGGTAGATTGCCGCAACATCGCTGAATGCATACGCTACGTGCGCCGCAGCGGTATTGCCGTCAATCGTCATGGTTTTAGCCATTACAAAAATCCTCCTGTTTATTTGATATAGAGAGAAAATATCCCTTATCTACCATTCGCTATTATAACAGAACTCGCGCTGTCGTGTCAACGCCGGAGGAGGATTTTTTGCGGAATTGTAAACAAATCCGCGAGCGATATTGCGCTGACGCGCAGTGATATTTCGCCTTGCGGCGAAGTGATATTGCTTCGCAGTGATATTTTTGCTTTGCAAAAGTGATATTCGCCCCAAGGGGGGCGAGATAAGGAAGATTCTCCATCCGGAGAATCTGCTTTTTTGATTTGCCAGCCAAAAGCCTTCCCCTCATGGGGAAGGCTGTTGGGGGCGTAAGGAAAGCAGGCGGACGGCTTCGTCATTCTTCGGTTATCATTTTTTTCTCCTTTATTTTTTCAAAGGATAGCAAAAAAGGGAGGCCTAAACCTCCCCAAGATAGTTCACAATCGGCGGCAATGGAGTGATACCGCTTCGCTCACTCCCGCCTTAGCGCGTCGATCGGGTTCAGCCGTGCCGCCTGCACCGCAGGCACGGCGCCGAAGAACAGGCCGACGACGAACGAGAACACGACCGTCAGCACGACGATGTACCAGCTGATAAAGATCGGCACGCCCGACACGCGCGAGACGACGTAAGCAAGGCCGATGCCCGCCAAAACGCCGAGGAGGCCGCCGATGCTGGTCAGCACGCCCGCTTCGGTGAGGAACTGGAGCGAGATCTTGCTGCGCTTGGCGCCGAGGGCTTTTTTGAGGCCGATCTCCGGCGTGCGCTCGGTGACCGAAACGAGCATGATGTTCATCACGCCGATGCCGCCGACGAGCAAGCTGATGCCCGCGACCCAGATCAGCTGGCTGCTTGTGGCGTTGGACAGCTCCTGCAGCTTCTTCGCCTGCTCCAAAAGGTCCTGGCTCTTATATTTGACCTCCGGCTCCTCGACGGTGTAGAGGCTGTTCAATAGATCGGCGGCGGCCTTGCCCGCCTGGGTCATCGCGTCGGTGCCGGTGGCACGGCAGACGAGCGAAACGGGCTGATCGAAGCGGAACAGCACCGACCACAGCTCCATCGGGATCAGCACCTTGCCGCCGGAACGGTCGGTATAGGTATAGTAATCGTCGATGCTGGTGATCTGCGGCACGAACGCGGAGGACTGGGTAAACTCGCCGACGACCGTGAACGGCTCGCCGGAGATCTCGATGGTCTTTCCGATGGGGCTTTCGCCGAGGAACAGCGTTTCGCTGGTGATGCGATCCACAAGGCAGACCTTGCGATACTCGCTGTAATCCGCCGGCACGAACCCGCGTCCGGCGCGGATGCGGTAGCCGTAGACGGAGAGGTAGTTTTCATCGACGCCGTAGATCGAGCCTTGGTTCAAGCCGGTGGAGCCGTTCCACAGCATCCCGTAGGCGTCGCGCTTCAGAAAGAGGGAGGCACTTTCGATCTCCGGGATCGCTTTGATCTCGCGCAGGATCGTGCGGTCGAGGCGCGGCACATAGTCCGGCGCGGCCTGATACGCGGCGTCGAACGGATAGTCGCCCTGATACAGCACGATCTCGACGGTGTTGTTGCCGGAGCCGATCAGATTCTGCTTGATCTGCTCGTTCGTGCCCATGATGGTGGAGGAGATCGTGATCAGCGACGCGATGCCGATGATGATGCCGAGCATCGTCAGCGCCGACCGCAGCTTATGCGAGCGAATGCCGTCGAAGGCTTCGCGGATATTTTCCCACATACCCCTTCGCCTCCTTTACCAATACATGCCGCCCTCGGACGGGTACGTGACCGGCGCGCCGTCCTTGGCGTTTTTGTCGTAAGGGAACGCGAGGTAGTCGTCCGGCGTGAGCACGATGTCCAATAGCTCAATATACTGGTCGATGCGCTTGCCGGTCTTGACCGGGGTTTGCACCAAATGCTCGTCGCGCACAAGGAAGATGCAGTCCTGCCCGTCGATGGTGCGGATATACGCCTCATGCAGATAGTTCAGCTCGCGTTCCTCATAGGGCATATAGTCGTCGGAAAACTCGATATACTCGCCGATGCTCGGCTCGAAGTCGCCGGTAAAGTCCATGCGGACGAGGTAGCCGGAGGCGTTCGGGTTGCCGCCGTTCTGGTACGACGTCGTCAGCGGCATCGAGCCGATCTCGCTGACGCACACCGTGACCTGCTGCCCGGCCTGATAGGAAAAGCCGGTCAACTCCGTGCCGACAGGGTAGTTTTCCAAGTCCATTTCCCCGACGATACTCGCTAAATGCAGGCCGGTTCCGCCGCGCACCTCCAAGAACAGCTCGCCGTTCTGCACCGATGCGGGGTCGAGCGCGGTCATGACCGTGCCGTCCACCGTGCTGTACACGACGCCGTTCGCGCCGGAGGTCTGCAGCTTGAAGATATCAAGCTCCAGCTGCCGGTACTGCACCTCCTCGGTGCGGATCTTCTGCGCCGTCTGCCGGGCGTACTCCTCGCGCTCGGCACG
>JAFUUR010000296.1 GCA_017477695.1 Oscillospiraceae bacterium
CCGGTAAAGATTCAGCCTGCCCTTTTTTCCGCCCCTTACGGGGAGGAAAATATGAAATTCCAGCTCTTTTCTCTGTTTTCCCCCGCGCATACGGGTCTTGCCGCCAGACACCGGTTGATTCCCCTGCGGACAGGCGGCAGGGGAATCAACTGTTTTTACTTCTTCAGTTCCCCGCTTGCGGACTTGGTCAGATAGGCGTTGATGAAGCCGTCGAGGTCGCCGTCCATCACGTTCTGGATGTTG
Organism: Oscillospiraceae bacterium; assembly: GCA_017477695.1. Lineage (GTDB taxonomy): Bacteria > Bacillota > Clostridia > Oscillospirales > Oscillospiraceae > Limivicinus. Next base: position 244 of record JAFUUR010000296.1, read on the forward strand.
CCGTTTTCAAACTCGGTGCGGTGGTCCTTGACGAGCTGATAGGGCATGAACACATAGGAGCGGATCTGGCTGCCCCACTCGATCTTCATCTGTACGCCCTTGATATCGCTGATCTTCTCCAGGTGCTCCCGCTCCTTGATCTCGGCCAGACGCGCCCGGAGCATGTTCTTGCAGTTCTCCAGGTTCTGGAAGTGGCTGCGCTCCACCTGGCTGGAGACCACGATGCCCGTGGGGATATGCGTCAGCCGGACCGCGGAGGAGGTCTTGTTGACCTTCTGCCCTCCCGCGCCGGAGGAGCGGAACACGTCCATCTTGATATCCTCGTCGCGCAGCTCGATCTCGCTGTCGTCGCTGATCTCGGGCATGACCTCGACCGCGGCGAAGGAGGTGTGCCGCCGGCCGGCCGCGTCGAAGGGGGAGACGCGCACCAGGCGGTGGATGCCGTGCTCGCTCTTGAGGAAGCCGTAGGCGTTCTCGCCCTCGATCATGATCGTGGCGCTCTTGAGCCCGGCCTCGTCGCCGTCGAGATAGTCCATGACGCGGACCTTGTAGCCGTGCCGGTCCGCCCACATGTTGTACATGCGGTAGAGCATGGAGGCCCAGTCCTGCGCCTCGGTGCCGCCCGCGCCGGCGTGGAAGGTGAGGATGGCGTTGTTCGCGTCGTACTCGCCGGTCAGCAGCGTGCTGAGCCGGGTGGCCTCCACCTTCTCGGAAAAGTCCTTGAATTCGCTCTGCAGCTCCTCGAGCATGGAGTCGTCGTTCTCTTCGATGGCCATCTCGCACATGACCATCATATCGTCCCACGCGGAGCAGAGCTTCTGATAATTCTCGCACTTGCTCTTGAGCGTTTTGAGCCGCTTCTGCACCTTCTGGGAATTCTCCACGTCATTCCAGAAGCCCTCGCGCTCGCTCGCCGCCTCCAGCTCCTCGATCTCCTTCTGCGCGGTCTCCAGCCTGAGCGCGCCGCTGAGCATCTCGAGCGCGGGCCTGGCGTTATTCAGCTTTACTTTGTATTCTTCAAATTCCAGCATGGTATACCCAACCTCGTTCACGTTATACTGTCTATGGTATTATAAACAAAAATGCTCTGCTTGTAAATCCGTTTTTTATCTGCAATTTTCCGCGGCGGGAAGCATACTTTTGCTTCCCATCCGCCGCCCGCTGTGGTATAATTACGCTGTATCAGAGCGTGAGTATGCCGTTTTCCCGTCCGCGGGAAGCGGCCAATAACGACCTTTAAGGGAAGGAAAAGAAAGATATGATCTCACACGGCAAGGAAATCAAGGTTTTCGCTGGCAACTCCAACCCCGCCCTGGCGCAGGATATCTGCGCGGAGCTGTACATGCCCCTGGGCAACGCGGCCGTCTCCCAGTTTTCCGACGGCGAGTGCTCCATCTCCGTATACGAGCCCGTCCGCGGCAAGGACGTGTTCATCGTCCAGTCCACCTGCAACCACGTCAACGACAATCTGATGGAACTGCTGATCATGATCGACGCGATGCGCCGCGCCTCCGCCGGCCGCATCACCGCCGTCATCCCCTACTTCGGCTATGCCCGGCAGGACCGCAAGGCCAAGAGCCGCGACCCCATCTCGGCCAAGCTCGTGGCGAACCTCATCACCGCCGCCGGAGCCGACCGCGTGCTGACCATGGACCTGCACGCGGCCCAGATCCAGGGCTTTTTCGACATCCCCGTGGATAACCTTATGGGCTCCAACCTTTTCGTCAAGCACTTCACCCGCCGCTTCGGCAAGGGCAACGAGGATGTGATGGTCGTCTCGCCCGACGTCGGCAGCACCGCCCGCGCGCGCAACTTCTCCATGAAGCTGGGCGTAAACATGGCCATCGTCGACAAGCGCCGCGAGCGCGCCAACCAGTCCGAGGTCATGAACATCATCGGCAACGTCGAGGGCAAGACCTGCATCCTGCTGGACGATATCGTGGACACGGCCGGCTCCCTCTGCGGCGCGGCCAAGGCCATCCAGGAGATCGGCGGGGCGAAGGAGGTCTTCGCCTGTGCGACGCACGGCGTGCTCTCCGGCCCGGCGATCGACCGCATCAACGAAAGCTGCATCCGCGAGCTGCTGCTGCTCAACACCATCCCCTTCCCGGCGGACAAGCCCGCGTGCGACAAGATCCGCTACATCTCCACGGCCTCCGTGTTCGCCGAGGCCATCCGGCGCATCTACGAAGAGGTCTCCATCGCCAACATGTTCGATTCCTGATCATGCTGTTCTCCAACAAAAACGGCGTGAGCTGGCTCGTCGCCTTTCTGGGCAACCCCGGCCCCCGCTACGAGGGCACGCGGCATAACGCCGGCTTCATGGCGGCGGACGCGCTCGCGAAGGCGAAGGGCCTGCGCATCGACAGGGCGCGCTTCCGCGCGCTCACCGCGACCTGCGAGCTCGGCGGGGAAAAGGTGCTGCTGCTCAAGCCCCAGACCTATATGAACCTCAGCGGCGAGGCCGTGAGCCAGGCCGCGCGCTTTTACAAGCTCGACCCCGCGCACGTGCTGGTCGTGTCGGACGAGACGGCGCTCGCCCTCGGGCGGCTGCGCATCCGGCAGAAGGGCTCCGCCGGCGGGCACAACGGGCTGAAGAACATCATCGCCTGCCTCGGGACGGAGGCCTTCCCCCGCATCCGCATCGGCGTCGGCGCGCCGCCCCACCCGGACTACGATATGGCCGACTGGGTGCTCTCCGCCTTCAAAAACCAGGACGCGGAGGATATGGCCGCGGCCGCCACGCGCGCGGCGCAGGCGGTGGAGTGCTACATCGCCGAGGGGCCGGAGCGCGCCATGAACCTCTACAACGGATAGGACTGACCGGCAGGGATGCCGTCACGATACAACAATAAGAAGAAACAGGATAGGAGGATGCACATGAAGAAGAGCTGTATCGCCATGCTTCTGGCAGGCGGTCAAGGCTCGAGACTCTATGCCCTGACCCAGAACGTGGCGAAGCCAAGCGTTCCCTTTGGCGGGAAGTACCGCATCATCGACTTTCCGCTGTCCAACTGCGCGAACTCCGGGATCGATACCGTAGGCGTGCTGACCCAGTACAGGCCCCTGCAGCTCAACAGCTACATCGGCACCGGCCAGCCCTGGGACCTGGACGTGAGCGACGGGGGCGTGTATATCCTGCCGCCCTACCTCGGCGCCAACGAGACGGGCTCGTGGTTCACGGGCACGGCCAACGCCATCTACCAGAATATCGCCTTCATCGAGAACTACGACCCCGAGAACGTGCTGATCCTGTCCGGCGACCATATCTATAAGATGGATTACGCCGACATGCTGCGCGAGCACATCCGGCACGAAGCGGCCTGCACGCTCGCGGTGCTGACCGTCTCCCTTGAGGACGCCACGCGCTTCGGCATGCTGAACCTGCGCGAGGACGGTTACGTGGGCGAGTTCGAGGAGAAGCCCCAACACCCGAAGAGCGACCTGGCCTCCATGGGCATCTACATCTTCAACTGGAAAAAGCTGCGCGAGTATCTCATCGCCGACGAGAACGACCCCAACTCCAGCAAGGACTTCGGCAAGAACATCATCCCCAAGATGATCGACGCCGGAGAAAAGCTCTGGCCTTACCGCTTCGACGGCTACTGGCGCGACGTCGGCACCATTACGAGCCTGTGGGACGCCAATATGGACATGCTGTCCACCACGCTCATCAACCTCTACGATCCGGCCTGGCCCATCAATTCCCGCAGCCCCGTCTGCCCGCCGCACTACACCGGCGAGAAGGCGGAGATCGTGCACTCCATCGTGACCGAGGGCTGTGAGATCGAGGGCCACGTGGAGAACTCCGTGCTCTCCCCGTCCGTGCGCGTGGAAGAGGGCGCGAGCGTCGTTTACAGCGTGGTGATGCCGGGCGCCGTCATCGAGAAGGGCGCCGTCGTGGAGTACGCCATCATCGGCGAGAATACCGTCGTCGAGGCCGGGGCCCACGTGGGCGGCGCGCCCGACGGCTCCGAGGACTGGGGCGTCGCCACCTGCGGGCCGGATATCCGCATCCGCAGCGGCGCGCACGTGCCCGCGGCGGCCATGATCTATACGGGCGAGGAGGTATAAGCGATGAGAAACTATCACGGGATCATCTTTGCCTACCACGCGCAGCCCGAGCTGCGCGAGCTGACCGCCGCGCGCACCGCGGCGTCCCTGCCGTTCTGCGGCCGGTACCGGCTGATCGACTTTCCGCTGTCCTCCATGCGCAACGCCGGCATCCTGAACGTCGGCATCATCATGCAGCGCGATTACCAGTCCCTGCTGGACCATATCGGCAGCGGCAAGGCCTGGGACATGAGCCGCAAGAGCGGCGGCATCCGGATGCTGCCCCCCTTCGGTCTGCCCGAGTATCACACGGGCGACTATAACGGCACCGTCGAGGCGCTCAACGCGGTGTCCACCTACATACGCGACATCGAGGAGGACTGGGTCGTGCTGATGCTCGGCAGCCTCTGCGCCAACGTCGACCTGCAGGCCGTCATCAGCCGGCACGAGGCCTCCGGCGCCGACGCCACGGCCATCTGCGCCGATCATACGCCCATGGGCGTGCACCACCGCTACGTCCTCGGCGAGGACGGCTTCGTCGAGCGCATCGCGCTCTACCGCACGGGCGAGAGCGAGGGCGTCGCCTCCCTTGAGGGCTACATCATCGGCAAGGACAAGCTGGTCGAGCTCATGGACCGCTGCCGTGCGGAGAACCTCTATCTCTTCCACCGCGACGCGATGACCAAATTCCTCGGCGACGGCTGCCGCATGGGCGTGTACATCCACCCGGGCTACGCCAACGCCGTCCGGACGGTGGAGCAGTATTACAAGGCCAGCATGGATATGCTCAGGAGCGAGAACCGCCGCCAGCTCTTCCCGGCGAACCGCCCCGTACGCACCAAGGAGCACGAGGAGGTCAGCACCTATTACGGCGAGCACGCCGCGGTGCACAACAGCCTCGTGGCCGACAACTGCATCATCGAGGGCGAGGTGGAGAACTGCATCCTCTTCTCCGGCGTGCGGATCGAGCCCGGCGCCAAGCTGCACGACTGCATCGTCATGCGCGGCTGCGAGGTGGGCGAGGGCGTGGAGCTGGACTGCGTCATCGCGGACAAGTTTGCCTCCTTCGCGCCCGGCGTGAAGCTCGTCGGCAGCCCGAAGCTGCCCACGGTCGTGCCCAAGCGCACGAAGATCTGAGCCTTTCCGGAAAACGGACCGGGCGGCCGCACAGGCCGCCCGGCTGAAAATGCAGAGGCGCGGCGCAAAGGTCTGCCCTTGCGCCGGGCCCCTGCACTTTCTACGTGTAGTCAATCTATTTACGGAGGTACTACGAGACCTATGATAGGAGAAATTTCCCGCGACGAGATGCGCAGCGCCATTGAAGATAAGCTCTGCGCGCACTTCGGCACGACCAGTCAGGCCGCGACGGACGAACAGATCTTCCAGGCCACGGCCATCGTGATCCGCGAGATCATGAGCCGCTTCCTGGCAGTGGAAGATCCGCGCCATGCGGAGAAGGAGATCCACTATATGTCCATGGAATTCCTCATGGGGCGCAGCCTCATGAAGAACGCCTTCAACATCGGCATCGGGGACGCCGTCACCGGCGCGCTGGAGGACATGGGCCGCAGCGCGGCGGATATCTTTGAGGAGGAGCCGGACGCCGGCCTCGGCAACGGCGGCCTCGGCCGTCTCGCCGCCTGCTATATGGACAGCATGGCCACCCTCGGCCTGGGCGCCACGGGCTATTCCATCTGCTACGAGCTGGGCATCTTCAAGCAGCGCTTCCAGGACGGGAAGCAGACCGAGGTGGCCGACAACTGGCGCACCGCCGCGGAGAGCTGGCTGATCCCCCGCTACGAGGACGCGGTCGAGGTCCGCTTCGGCGGGCAGATCGCCCCCCAGTGGGATAATTACGGCCACTACCACGCCGAGCATACCGGCTATACCGCCGTCATCGCCGTGCCCCGCGATATGCTGATCGCCGGCTACGGCGTCAACGAGATCAACACCCTGCGCCTGTGGGACGCCAAGAGCCCCAACTCGCTGGACATGTACCTCTTCTCCGAGGGCGAATACGTCAAGAGCATGGAGCAGCGCACCATGGCCGAGGTCATCACCAAGGTGCTCTACCCGGCGGACGATCATATCGAGGGCAAGACCCTGCGCCTCAAGCAGCAGTATTTCTTCGTCTCCGCCACCGCGCAGGACATCGTGCGCAAGCACATCCGCGTCTGGGGCGACGTGCGCAGCTTCGCCCAGCACCACACCATCCAGATCAACGACACCCACCCGACCCTCATCATCCCCGAGCTCATGCGCATCTTCATGGACGAGTACGACCTGGGCTGGGACGAGGCCTGGGATCTGGTGCGGCAGAGCGTGGCCTACACCAACCACACCGTCATGAGCGAGGCGCTGGAGAAATGGCCGCAGGATCTGGTGCAGCAGCTCCTGCCCCGCCTGTGGGAGATCATGTGCGAGATCAACCGCCGCTGGTGCGATTATCTCGTCTACAACTTCAACTGGGACGAGCGCGTCGGCCGCAACCTCATCATCCGCGACGGACAGGTCCACATGGCCAACATGTGCCTCGCCGCCTGCTATAAGGTCAACGGCGTCTCCCGCCTGCACGGGCAGATCCTGAGGGACGACCTTTTCCGCGACGTCTGCTCTCTGCGGCCCGAGCGCTTCACCTACGTGACCAACGGCATCGACCACCGCCGCTGGCTCGCGCAGATCAACCCCGGCCTGCACGGCCTGATCTGCGAGCTGCTGGGCGGCCCGGCGTATCTGACGAAGCCGGAGGAGCTCGCCCGCCTCGCGGACTTCGCGGGCGACGCCGAGGTGCGCCGCCGCGTCAACGCCATCAAGCAGGAGAACAAGCGCCGCCTCGCGGACTTCACCCGCCGCAACGACGGCTTCGCGCTCAACACCGACGCTATCGTGGACGTGCAGGTCAAGCGTCTGCACGAGTACAAGCGCCAGCTCCTGTGCGCCATGAGCATCGCGAGCCTGCAGATGCAGCTGCACGACCAGCCCGATATGGACTTTGTGCCGCGCACCTTCGTCTTCGGCGCCAAGGCCGCCGCCGGGTACAAGACCGCCAAACGCATCATCGAGCTGCTGCTGAGCATGCAGGCCGATATCAACGCCGACCCCATCTGCCGCGACAAGCTGCAGATCTGCTTCGTGGAAAACTACCGCGTCACCGCCGCGGAGGCCATCGTGCCGGCCGCACAGGTGTCCGAGCAGATCTCCACCGCCGGCAAGGAGGCCTCCGGCACCGGCTGCATGAAGCTCATGATGAACGGCGCCGTGACCATCGGCACGCTCGACGGCGCGAACGTCGAGATGTACGAGCGGCTCGGCGACGAGAACATGTTCCTCTTCGGCCTGCATACCGACGAGATCGCGCGCATGCGCCAAAACGGCTACGATCCCGGCGCCGCGGCCAACGCCGACTGGGAGATCCAGCGCGTGCTGAACCGCTTCAGCCAGGGCTTCGCCGACGGCAAGAGCTATTCCGACCTGGTCTCCGGCCTGCTCTACGGCGGCGACCCCTATATGCTCATCGCCGACTACCGCGCCTATGCCGACTGCCAGCGCCGCCTCTACGAGCGCATCCGCGACCCGGAGGAGCGGGCGCGCCTGGCCATCATGAACACCGCGCAGAGCGGCTTCTTCGCGGCGGACCGCGCCATCTCGGAGTACGCCGCGAACATCTGGAACGTCAAATGAGAGAGATCGTCGTCATCGGCGGCGCGAACGTGGACATCAGCGGCGTCCCGGCGGGGCGGCTCGTCCCGCGCGATTCCAACCCCGGGACCGTCGCCATACGCCCCGGCGGCGTGGGGCGCAACGTCGCGCAGGATCTGCGCTTGCTGGGGCAGCGCGTGAGCCTGCTGACCGCTCTGGGGGGCGACGTGTACGGCGCCGTCCTGCGGGAGAACTGCCGCAAGCACGGGATCGATCTGAGCATGAGTCTGCTCGTGCCGGACGCGCGCAGCTCCACGTACCTCTACGTCGCCGACGAGCGCGGCGAGATGCAGCTCGCGATCTCGGACATGGCGATCACCGAGCAGCTCACGCCGGAGGCGATCGCGCCGCACAGGGAAAGGCTCTGCGCCGCGGCCGCCGTGTTCGTCGATGCGAACCTCCCCGCCGAGACGCTGCGCTGCGTCGCCGGGCTCTGCACCGCGCCGCTCTACGCGGACCCCGTCTCCGCGGCGAAGGCGCCGCGCCTGGCCGGGATCCTCGACCGGCTCGCGGCCGTCAAGCC
>JAFUUR010000036.1 GCA_017477695.1 Oscillospiraceae bacterium
GTCGTCATTTCGACGGGGCCGAAGCTGCCGTTGACCGCCTTGATCTCGAACTTCGCGCTGGCGATGGGCTTGCTGAGGTCGCTCGAATCGACCTTGATGATGCGGTTAATCTGAGGCTTGAGGTCATTAAAAAAGACAAGCTCGCGGATGCCGTCGCCGGCGCGAAGCTCGATCTGCTGCGGAGTCGTGTCAAGAAGATGAGCCGCGTCTCCTGTGTCCACCTCCTGCACGACGTAAGTGCCGGGCTGCGCGTTGGTAAGGACGATCTCGCCCGTCTGATCGGTCGTGAACTTGCCGATGCTCGTGCCGTCGCGCCAGATCTCAAACGTGACGTCCGGCATAACGGCACGCTTATCGGAGGAGCGGTCGTACTTGATGATACGCAAGCCGGGCAGCTCCTTATTGATGAAGGTCGCCTCGGAGCATTCGCCCGCGACGACCGTGACGGTCTGGACGCTTTCGCCGTCGAGCTGCCAGCCGGAGATACCCGCCGTCTCGCGAACCTCATAGCCGCCCGGCTTTAACTCGGCGAACTCGATCACGTCGCCCGGCCCTGTCTGCCCGCTCTGCGTCTCGCCGGTTTCGAGGTTCTTGATCTGGATGGTGACGCCGCTCAGGTTCTCACCCGTATTGCTGGCCTTGTGGACGCGGAGGGAACCGTAGGGCGCGTTCCAAAACGTCAGGACGCCCGGCGAGGTCGCGGTCACGGTGACGTTCTGCGTCCTGACGTCGGGCAGCAGGTGATACTTCGGGGCCGAAAGCTCGGTGACTGTATAATTGCCGAAAACTGTGATGGGGACGGTGATCCTGCCGTCCACCGTGGGGAGCGAGCCAAGCTCGCTGCCATCGGGATATAAAATGCGGAATACCGCACCGTCGAGGGGCTTATTCGTCCCTTCTTCTTTCTTGTAGATGGTGAGGGTCGAATCCTCCGGCTCGGGATCGGGATCGTCGTCGGGAATATCGGGGTCGCTGGAATAGCTGCTGATCGCCGTGGCGTTCGCCGGTGTGTTCGGGTCCGTATCTAAAATGTAGTTTTGCAGATTGCCGTACTTGTCGGCCTCCAGCGTGGAAGCATAGAACAGCGTGTACTCGACGACCGTGGCGCTCAGACGGAGCTGGCAGGTGCCGGTTTCGCCCTCGATGCTGCTCTTGGGATAGACGACCTTGACCTTCGCCTGATAGCCCGCGCCTGCTGTGCGCTCCGACGCGAGGATGATCTGGCTGATCTCGTCGTTATCCATACTTATGATCTTCGTACCCGCGGGCGCGCCGCCGTCGAGCGAAAGCTGCACCGGAGTCAAAGACCATGTATTGCTGTCAATCGTGAAAACCTGCTGATAGCACTCCTCGCCGTTGATCGTTGCGGCGTAGGCGGTCGATCTGTCCGGCGTGGCGGTAAGCTGCGGCTCGACAAGCTCCGTCCAGTACATACCGCGCTGATAGATCGTCTTGGTCGCCTGTAATACGCGCTGCGCGGCCTCCCGCTCCGCGCCGCTCAGGTTCGGATTGACGCCGAGGCCGCTGGTCGTCCAGTTGCCGAGCAGGTAGATCCACACGGCGGTCTTGGTCGCGTAGTACGCTTCATCGATGCTTTGCAGGCCGAGATCGCTCAGCGACATATGCGGATAGCCGTTGCTGATGATGCCGCAGATCTTGGGATCGGAAACCGTACTCTCCGCGCTGTACCGGATGGCCGTACCCTCCGGCACCTTTGCGGGGACGCCGTAGAGCCGCGGATCGACGCAGTACGCGGGTATCTCTTTCGTCTGGCCCGTCTGGACGGACTGATAGTTGTAATAGGTGTAATGCTGTACCTTGACGCTGCCGTTCATCGTCAGGTAGTTCAGATCCTTGTCCTTCGCGTAGACGTTGACGTCCCGCATCGCCTCCTCCCGCGTGGAAGCGGCGCTTACGGGCATCGCCAGCGTGCTGACGACGGTTAAAACGGCAAGCAGGAATGCGAGAAATTTCTTGCGCATTTACGAAAAATCCTCCTTAATTTGGTTCAGATAACGAAAAAGGCACACCGGACGGGTGTGCCTTTACGAA
>JAFUUR010000037.1 GCA_017477695.1 Oscillospiraceae bacterium
CTATGCCGAGGATATCCGCATCCGCCACATCGCGCAGAGCGCCGCCGTCAGTGAAAGCGAGTGCCTGCGGTGCTTCCGCGCGCTGATCGGCAGCACGCCCAACCGCTACCTGAACCAATACCGCCTCCGCCGTGCCGGGCAGCTGCTGCGCGGCACGGAACTGAAGGTCGCGGAGATCGCCGAGGCCTGCGGTTTCCGGGAAATGAGCTATTTTGCCCGGGCCTTCCGTCTGGCTTACGGCGTCGCCCCGTCGGAATACCGCCGCTACGGCGACCGCTCGCCGGAGCCCGGCGCGTGACGCCCCGCACGGCAAAACGCCGCCCTCTCATGGGAGAGGGCGGCGTTTTCGTTTTCGTTCAGAGCAGGCCCTGTACGAGGATCACGAGGATCAGGAGCGGCAGAACGTACTGCAGGAAGGGCTTGAGCTTTGCCGACATGCGCAGGCCTCGTCCCGCGTTGGTCTCCTCCAGGTACCTGTCGAAGCCCCAGCCCCAGCGGCTGACGCAGAACAGCACGTAGATCAGCGCGCCGATCGGCAGCAGCAGGTTCGACACGAGGAAGTCCTCGCTGTCGAGCACGTCGCGCGCGCCGATGATGTGCAGGCTGCTCCAGACGTTGTAGCCCAGCACGCAGGGCAGGCTCGCCACGAGGATGAACACGGCGTTGATGACCGTGGCCTTCTTGCGCGACCAGCCGAAGTTGTCCATGCAGTTGGCGAGGAGGTTCTCAAACACGGCGATGACCGTGGAGAAGCTCGCGAAGGTCATGAACAGGAAGAACAGCGCGCCCCAGAGCCGACCGCCCGGCATGTTGAGGAAGACGCGCGGCAGGGTCATGAAGATCAGACCCGGGCCCGCGTCCGGCTCCACGCCGTAGCTGAAGCAGGCCGGGAAGATGATCAGGCCGGACATAAGTGCCACGAAGGTATCAAGCGCTGCGATCTGCACTGCCTCACCCCCCAGGGCTTTTTCTTTTCCGATGTAACTGCCGAAGATCTCCATCGCCGCGACGCCGAGGCTGAGCGTGAAGAAGCTCTGGTTCATCGCCGCGGTGATGACCTGCCCGAGCCCGGCCTCCCTGGCGCGGGCAAAGTCCGGCAGCAGGTAGAAGCGCACGCCCTCGCCCGCGCCGGAGAGCGTCAGGCTGTGGACGGCGAGCAGGAGGATGAGGACGAGCAGGCCGAGCATCATCCACTTGGTGACCCGCTCCAGCCCGGACTGCAGGCCGAAGCTGCAGACCAGAAAGCCCGCCACGACGGTGATGGCCATCCAGAGGGCCATCTCGCCGGGATTGCCGAGCATGGCGCCGAACACGCCGCCGACGTTCTCCGTGGCCATGCCGCTGAAGGCGCCGCCCGCGAACTTGAAGAAGAAGCCGAGCATCCAGCCGGAGACCGTCGTATAGTACATCATCAGCAGATAGCAGCCGAGGATGCAGAACCAGCCGTGGATATGCCACTTGCTGCCCGGCTTCTCGAGGGCCTTATAGCTGCCCACAGCGCTCTTGCGGCTGGCGCGGCCGACGGCCAGCTCCATCGTCAGCACGGGCACGCCCATGATGACCAGGAACAGGATGTAAAACAGCACGAAGACGCCGCCGCCGTAAGCGCCGGTGATGTACGGGAATTTCCACACGTTGCCGATGCCGATGGCACAGCCCGCGCTCACCAGCAGGAAGCCGAGGCGGGACTGGAAGTTTTCGCGATCCATCACAGATCCCTCCATCTGTATATACATAATTGTTTTGATATCGTACCATACGCTCTGCCGCGCGTCAAGGGAAAGCCGGCGTTTTTGCGCAAAAAGAGAAAAAACCGGCGGCAGCTGTGCGCTGCCGCCGGTGAGGCTGCCGTTTTATTTTACCTTTTCGCACATGGCCGCGGCCACGGCGGTGATCTTCTCGAAGGCGCCCTCACGGATCCAGGCCTTGTTGACGAGGTTGCCGCCGATGCCGAAGCCGGCGACGCCAACCTTCAGGAACTCCGCCATGTTGTTCTCGTCCACACCGCCCACCGCCATCAGCGGGATGTGCGGGAAGGGCGAGCGCACGGCCTTGATATAGGCGGGCCCGAGGTTCGCCGCCGGGAAGACCTTGACGAAGTCCGCCCCACTCTGGTAGGCGGCGAAGATCTCCGTCGGGGTCATGGCCCCGGGGATGGACACCAGCCCCGCCTCCTTCGTCGAGCGGATGACGGCGGCGTCGGTGTTCGGGGAGATGATGAACTCCGCCCCCGCGTCCATGGCGAGCTGCAGCGTCGCAAGGTCGGACACGGTCCCCGCGCCGACGTGCATGCGCCCGCCCATAGCCGCGGCGATCTGCCGGATGGCCTCCTGGGTCTCGGCCGCCTTGCCCGGCTCGAAGGCCACCTCCAGCAGGCGGATGCCGCCCGCGTAGAGCGCCTCGGCCAGCCGCAGGCAGTCCTCTCCGTACACGCCGCGCACGATGGCGACGATCTTTTCCTTCGCGATCTGTTCGTAAACGGTCTCGCTCATAGCCGTCCCTCCGTTCAAAGTGCCGCGCAGAAGGCCTTGATGCGCGCGATCGCCTCGTGCAGATCCTCGTCCGAGCAGGTGTAGGCGATGCGGATAAAGCCCTCGCCGCACGCGCCGAAGGCGCTGCCGGGGATGCACACCACCTTCTGCTCGTCGAGCAGGCGGTTGCAGAACTCCTCGCTGCTCAGCCCGAAGCTGCTGATATCCGCGAACACGTAGAACGCGCCCTTCGGGTCGTTGCTCTTGATGCCTTCGATCCCGGCGAGACCCTCGAGCAGGATGCTGCGGCGCCGCTCAAAGATCTGCCGCAGCTGCTCGCACAGCTCCGGATGATCCAGCGCGATCGCGCCGGCGTACTGGCCGGGGGCGTTGGCGCAGGCGTTGAAGTTCTCCTGGCACTTGGTCATCCGGTCGACGATCGCGGCGGGACCGGCCACGAAGCCGATGCGCCAGCCGGTCATGGCGTAGGACTTGGAGAAGCTGTTGACGATGACGGTGCGCTCCCGCATGCCGGGGAAGCCCGCGATGGACGGAGCCTGCGCGCCTTCGTAGAGCAGGGTGTTGTACACGTCGTCGGAGATGACGAGCAGGTCGTGCTTCACGGCAAGCTGCGCGATCTTCTCCATCGTCTCGGCGGACATGACCGAGCCGGTTGGGTTGTTGGGGGTGTTGATCATGAGCGCCTTGGTCTTCGGCGTGATGAGCGCCTCGATGGTCTCCGGCTGCATCTCGAAGTTGTGCGCGGCGTCCGTCGGCACGCGCACGGCGGTGCCGCCGCAGTAGGCCACCTGGGCCACATAGTTGAGCCACTGGGGATCCTGGATGAGGATCTCGTCCCCGTCGTTGAGCAGCACCAGGAACAGCAGGCTCAGCGCGCCCATGCCGCCGTTTGTGACGATGATCTCGCTCGCGGGGTCGTAGTGCAGCTCCTTCAGGTAGGACTTCTGCGCGATGGCCTTCCGGAAGTCCAGCGTCCCGGCGTTGGGCGTGTAGTGGGTGATGCCCTTGTCCAGCGCCTCCTTGGCGGCGTCGCACACCAGGGCGGGCGTGGCCATATCCGGCTCGCCGATGCCCAGGCTGATGACGCCCGTCATGCCGTTCGCGCGGTCAAACATGGCGCGGATCGCGCCCTGCTGCAGCGTCTTCGCTTTCTCGTTGATCCATTCCATCTTTTCTTACCTTCTTACTCTCGTTATCTCTGTACGCGGCCGGTGCCGTCGCCGCCCATGAGCTTCTCCACGTCGCCGATGCTCATGCGGTTGAAGTCGCCGGGGATGCTGTGCTTGAGGCAGGAGGCCGCCACCGCGAACTCCAGCGCCTGCTGACGGCTCTCGTAGGCGTTCAGGCCGTAGAGCAGCCCGCCCGCGAAGCTGTCGCCGCCGCCGACGCGGTCGACGATATCGCGGATCTCGTAGCGCTTCGACTCGTAGAAGTTCTCCCTGTCGTTGAGGCAGGCGGCCCAGCCGTTCCAGTCGGCGCTGTGGCTCTCGCGCAGGGTGATGGCGATCATCTTCATGTTGGGATAGGCGGCCAGCACCTTGTCGCCCAGGGCCTTGTACTTGGCGCGGTCGAGCTCGCCGGACTCCACCACCACGTCGGTCGTGATCTCGAGCGACTTCTGCACGTCCTCCTCGTTGGCGATGGCGACGTCCACGTACTCGGCCAGCTCCCGCATGACCTCGGCGGCCTTGACGCCGTACTTCCACAGGTTCTTGCGGTAGTTGAGGTCGCACGAGACGGTGATGCCCCGCTTCTTGGCCTCCTTGACGCTCTCCAGGCTCAGATCCTTCGCGCTTGCGGAGATAGCCGGGGTGATGCCGGTGATGTGGAACCAGTCCACCCCCGCGAAGGCCTTGTCCCAGTCGATATCGCCGGGCTTGGCCAGGGCGATGGCGGAGTAGGCGCGGTCGTACACGACCTTGCTGGGCAACTGGTTGGCGCCGCCCTCGACGTAGTACACGCCGAAGCGGCCCGGCCCGCTGACGATGCGGCTCGTGTCCACGCCGAAGCCGCGCAGCTCGCGCACGCAGGCCTCGGTGATGGGGTGGTTGTCGGGCAGGACGGTCAGATAGGCCACGTCCTGGCCGTAGTTTGCCAGAGACACGGCCACGTTGGCCTCGCCGCCGCCGAAGGTGGCTTCCAGATAGTGGTTGGTCAGCAGGCGCTCCATGCCCAGGCCCTTGAGGCGCAGCATGATCTCGCCGAAAGTCAGAAATTTCATAGCCCTTACCTCTCTTACTTCTGGATCAGATGCAGGGCGAAGCCGCCCACTTCATCCGCCAGATAGACGGCGGTCATACGCCCGCCCTTGTATTTCGCGGTCTCCGGCCGGAGAGCGAAGCCTCTGCGCTCCATCTCGGCCACGGCCGCCTCGATCTTGTTGGTGCGGATGCCGATGTGCCCGTTGGCGCCCAGGAAGGGCTCCTTCATGGCCTCAACGGCGGTGCCGGCGAAGATGGAGGAATTGCCCACCTTCTTCGGGAAGCCGAAGGCCCTGCCCAGCGTGTCCGCCACGGCGGAGGACTCCGCCTCGTCCGCGCAGTTGAGCCCCACGTGCGCCAGCTCGAAGCCGAGCAGCGCCCGGCGGCTGTCCTCGCACAGGCGGGTGATCTTCTCGAAATCATGCGCGGCGATGTCCGCCTTGGGGCAGACCCAGCTCCCGCCCACGGCGTGCACGGCCGGGGACGCGGCGAACTCCGCGATGTTGCCCGCGTTCACGCCGCCCGTGGGGATGAACTTCACGGAGCCGAAGGGCCCGGCCAGCGCCTTGAGGGCGTTGAGCCCGCCGTAAACGTTCGCGGGGAAGAACTTCAGCACCTGCAGGCCGTGCTTGAGGGCCATCATGATCTCGGTCGGCGTGACGCAGCCGGGCGTCACGGGGATGCCCTGCTCGCAGCACCAGGAGACGACCTCCTCGTCGTAGCCGGGGGCGACGATGAACTTCGCCCCGCAGGCCACGGCCTGTTTGCACTGCTCGAGCGTGATCACCGTTCCGGCGCCGACGAGCATCTCCGGCACCTCTGCCGCGACCCTTGCGATGGCCTCGGGCGCGGCGGCCGTGCGGAAGGTGATCTCCATCACGTCCACCCCGCCGGCCAGCAGGGCGCGGGCGGTATCCGCAGCGTCGGCCGCGTCGTCCAGGACGACCACCGGCACGATGCCGCTGCGGGCAAATCTGTCTAAAACATCCATATCGTTTCCTCCTATGCTTACGCGCCCAGATAGGCGGCTTTGACCCGCTCGTCCGCGAGCAGCTCCGCCGAGGGCCCCTCCATGGTGATCCTGCCGGTCTCCAGCACGTAGGCGTGGGAGGCGGTGGTCAGGGCCAGGAAGGCGTTCTGCTCGATGAGCAGGATGCTCGTGCCGGATTCGTTGATCTGCCGGATGATGCGGAAGATGTCCTCCACGATGATGGGCGCAAGGCCCATGGAGGGCTCGTCGAGCATGAGCAGGCTCCCGTTGGTCATCAGCGCGCGGCCGAGGGCCAGCATCTGCTGCTCGCCGCCGGAGAGCGTGCCCGCGAGCTGCTTCTCGCGCTCCTTGAGGCGCGGGAAGATCTCGTACACCCGCTCGAGCTCGGCCTTGACCTTGGCCTTGTCCTGCACGACGTTCGCGCCCATGCGCAGGTTCTCGTCCACGCTCATGCGGGCGAACACGCGCCGCCCCTCGGGGACGTGGGCGATGCCCAGCTCCACGATCTGATGGGGCTTGAGCTTGGTCAGCTCGTGGCCCTGGAAGACGATGGAGCCGCTTTTGGCCTTCTCCAGGCCGGAGATGGTGCGCAGGGTGGTGGATTTGCCGGCGCCGTTGGAGCCGATGAGGGCCACGGTCTCGCCCTCCTCGAGCTTGAACGAGATGCCCTGCACCGCCTTGATCGCGCCGTAGGATACGTGCAGATCCTTAACTTCAAGCATCGACATTCTGATACGCACCTCCCAAATAGGCTTCGATGACCTTCGGATCCTTCTGGACCACCTCGGGCGTGCCCTCGGCGATGGTCTTGCCGAAGTCCAGGACCTTGATCCGGTCAGCGATAGGCATGACGAAATTCATGTGGTGTTCGATCATGATGATGCTCACGTCGAAGTCCTCGCGGATCTGCTTGACGAGCTGGGCCATCTCCTCCAGCTCCGTGGTGATCATGCCCGCGACCGGCTCGTCCAGCAGGAGGATCTTCGGGTCGGTCATCAGCGCGCGGGCGATCTCGAGACGCCGCTGGTCGCCGTAGGGCAGGTTCTTGGCCAGGAGATTGGCCTTGTCGGCCATGTTCAGGCGCTCCAGCAGGCGCATGACCTTTTCGTCCAGCGCGCGCTCGTTGCGCACCATCTTCGGCGTGCGCAGCAGGCACTGGGCGAGATTGTCGGTCGTGTGCATGGTCGCGGCCATCTTGACGTTGTCCGCGACGGAGGCGTTGGAGAACAGGCGGATGTTCTGGAAGGTGCGGGTGATGCCGCGCTGGGCGAACTGGTACGGCTTGAGGCCGACCATGTTCTCCCCTTCCAGGGTGATGGTGCCGGTGGTCGGGCGGTAGATGCCCGTCAGCATGTTGAAGATGGTGGTCTTGCCCGCGCCGTTGGGGCCGATGACGGCCACCAGCTCGTTGCGCTCAAGGCTGAGGTTGAAGTCATCCACCGCGAGCAGGCCGCCGAAGCGGATGCTCAGGTTGCTCACTTCCAGGATGCTCATGCCTGCCCTCCTTCCTCATGCTCGGAGGAGGCGCGCCGTCTGCCGAACAGCGGCTCCTGATACAGGGACTCGCGCTTGATGCGCAGGAAGGGCACCTCCTTGCCGCCGCACAGGCCCTCGCTGCGGTACAGCATCACGCACACGAGGATCAGTGCGTACAGGACGAGACGCCAGTCCGCCAGGAAGCGCAGCATCTCGGGCAGGATGGTCAGCAGCACGGCGCCGATCACGGAGCCCGTGAGCGAGCCGCTGCCGCCCGCGTACAGATACACCAGGAAGTCCGAGCTCTTGGTGAAGCTGAACGAGTCCGGCTGGATGAAGCTCAGCACGTGCGCGTACAGGCCGCCCGCCACGCCCGCGATGAAGGCCGCGATGCAGAAGGACAGGATCTTGTAGCGCGTGGTGTTGATGCCCATGGCGTCCGCCGCGATCTCGTTGTCGCGGATGGCGATGAAGGCCCGGCCGAAGGGCGAATAGATGAGGTTGCGCACCAGCCACAGGGTCAGCACGACGAAGAACATGATCCAGCCGAAGTTGGCGTAGTTGGGGATGCCGATCATGCCGCGGGCGCCGCCGATGGGCTGGATCAGACGCAGCAGCGCGCGCACGATCTCGCCGAAGGCGAGCGTCACGATGGCGAGGTAGTCGCCCTTGAGCTTCAGCGACGGCACGCCGATCAGCACGCCCACGAGGGCGGCCGCGATCCCGCCGCACAGAAGTCCCAGCAGGAACACGGCGATCGGCGCCGCCGCGGCGAATTCCGTGCCCTTGAACAGCAGCGTCGTGATCACGGCGCTGCCGTAGGCGCCGAGGGACATGAAGCCCGCGTGCCCGATGCAGAACTGGCCCGTGAAGCCGTTCACGAGGTTCAGGCTCACCGTCATCATCACGTTGACGCCGGCGAACATCAGCACCTGCATGTAATAGCCGTTGAGGATCTTCTCCCTGCGCAGGAACATGATCAGCGCGTAGAAGAGGATGCTGCCCAGCAGGGGGCCGAACTTTTTCAAAAGGAGCAAACACTTTTTCATCGTCTTTCCTCCTTTATACCTTTTCGATGGTCAGCTTGCCCATGATGCCTGCCGGCTTCACGAGCAGAATAATGATCAGGATGATGAAGCCCACCGCGTAGCCGAAGGTGGAGTTGATCGCGGTGGCGAAGATCTGCGCGATGCCGAGGATGAAGCCGCCCAGCATGGCGCCGCGGATATCGCCGATGCCGCCCAGCACCGCCGCGACGAAGGACATGTTGCCCAGCCAGGAGCCCATGTAGACCTCGACCTGGGGATAGGCGCTCGCGTAGCAGATGCCCGAGACGGCGGCCAGGGCGCCGCCGATGAAGAAGGTGATAGAAATGACCTTGTTGACGTTGATGCCCATGAGGTTCGCCGCGTCCTTGTCCATACTGACCGCGCGCATCTGTCCGCCGATCTTGGTCTTGGCGACGAAGCGGTCCAGCGCGACCATGGTCAGGGCCGCCAGCACGATCATGATCACCTGCGTCGAGGTGATGGACGCGCCCAGGACGCGGAAGGTCCTGTTGATGAAGAGCGTCGGGAAGGGGCGGGGGTTCGGGCCGATGAACGGCAGCGCGCGGGGGAAGTTCTCCAGGAACATGGAGACGCCGACCGCCGTGATCAGTGCGATCATGCGGGGCTTGTTGCGCAGCGGGCGATACGCGATCGCCTCTACGCCCACGGCGATGCCGCCCGTGATCACCATCGCGATCAGGATGATCAGCCCGACGATGAGCATGGGGTAGGTACCGTCCACGTGGAAGTTTTCAAAGAGCTTGGCAATAAAGAAGGTGCCCAGCGCGCCGATCATCAGAAAGTCGCCGTGGGCGGTATTGATCATGCCGACGATGCCGTACACCATCGTGTAGCCCAGCGCCAGCAGAGCGTATACGCTTCCCAGTTGCAGCCCGTATACGAGATATTGCAAGATCGTAGCCAATGCCGTGTCCTCCTGCCATTGGAATAATCGAGGGATGTGCTGGCTGGCATGACGCGCATCCAGCACACCCCTCAGGTTATGCTTTCAGAGATTTACTTGGTCCGTGCTCAGGGGTTGACGGTGGCCACGTAGTGGGTCACGCCCTCAGCGTCGTACTGCATGATGACGGCGCCCTTGGAGGGGTTGCGGGTCTCGGCGACCATGGTCATGCTGCCGGAGGGCAGTTCCAGACCGTCGATGGACTCGATGGCGTCACGCACGCCGTCGCGGTCGAGGGTGGCGGCGTTCTGGATGGCCCAGACGACCATCTTGGTGGCCTCGTAGGTCAGCTCAGCGTTGGAGTTGGGCAGCTCGTCCGGGTACAGGGCGACGTAGGCGTCGACGAAGGCCTTGGCCGCGGGAGCGGTGGACTCGGCGGAGAAGGCGGAGACGTAGGCGACGCCATCGCTGGCGGCGCCGGCGACCTTGGCGACGTCGGGCGTGTCGGCGGAGTCACCGCAGACGATGGGGCAGGTCAGGCCGGCGGTGCGGGCCTGCTGGATCTGCAGACCGAGCTCAACGTTCAGGTTGGGCAGGAGCAGCACTTCGGGGTTCTGCGCGGCGAGCTTGGTGAGCTGGACGTTGTAGTCCTTCACGTCGGAGCCGGAGTACTCCTCGATGCCGAGGACCTCACCGTCGAAGCTTTCGATGAAGGCGTCCTTCAGGCCGACGGAGTAAGCGTCAGCGTTGTTGAACATGATGCAGGCGGTCTTGTAGCCCTGCTCCTCACAGTAGGCAGCGGCGACAGCGCCCTGGAACGGGTCGATGAAGCAGGCGCGGAAGATGTAGTTGCCGACTTCCGTGACGGCGGTGTTGGTGGCAAAGGTGGCGACATTGGGGCAGCCGGCGTTCTGCGCGATCGGGCCGGCGGCCAGCGCGCACTTGGAAGCGTCGGGGCCGACGATGGCGATGACGCCCTCTTCCTCGATCAGCTTCTGGTACACGTTGGTGGTCTTCTCCTCGGAGCCCTCGTTATCGGCGTAGATGAACTCGACGGGGTGGTCGACGCCGTTGACGGTGATGACGCCGCCCAGCTCTTCCTTCAGAACGTCGGCGCCGTGGGTGCTGTACCTACCGGCCATGGCGCCGGTGCCGGACATGGGGAAAACGAAGCCGATTTTGATGGTCTCAGGCGCGGCCGCGGCGGTGCCGGAGCTGCTGGAGGCGGCGGGCGCAGCGGAGCTGCCGCAAGCAGCCAGGGACAGCACCATGACCAGCATGAGGATCAGTGCAAGTGCTTTTTTCATGACTTTTTCTCCTGTTCTTTTTCATTATTTATACACGATGGGCAAGCCCATGATGTATCCTCGCCCATCGTTCCGCCATGCGGAACGATGTTTTTCAAGATGAAACAATTATACGCTTTTGGGCGTTTTTGTGTCAAGATAGTCGCCGAAATTCGGTACGGATTTGGCGTGTTTCATAGTTTTTTCCAGCAGGGATTGTGAAATCTGCCCAGTAAAAACTGGCCGCCGTTCCGCGATGCGAAACCTGCGAAAATCCCCATTCCACGATGTGAAATTCCGCGTTGCGTGCGGCGGTAAATTGTGGTATAAAGGGGGTGCAAACCTGCAAGAATACGAGCGGAGGTGATCCCCTTGGCGTCGTCCAACGTACAGGTCCTGGACAGGGCCCTGGATCTGGTGGAGCTGCTGGCCACGTCGGAGAGCGGCATGAGGATCGCGGAGCTTTCCGCCCGCACCGGCCTTCCGAAGAGCACGGTGCACCGCATCCTCTCCTCCTACGCCGACCGGCATTATGTGGAGAAGAACGAGGAGACCAGCATCTATTTCCTCGGGCACAAATTCGTGGAGCTGGCGAGCCTGTATCTCAACAAGATCGTATTGAAGACCGAGGCCGCGCCCATCATGCACGAGCTGGCCACCCGCTTCAACGCGACCTCCTACCTGGGCGTGCTGGAAAACAACGAGGTCATGTACCTCGAGCGCGCCGAGCAGTTCAACAGCCTCCGGCTCTACACGCAGATCGGCAAGCGCGAGCCGCTGCATTGCACGGCCCTGGGCAAGGTGCTGATGTCCGCCCTGCCGGAAGAGGAGTTCGAACGGAAGGCAAAGAATCTGCCCTACACGCGCTACACCGACCGGACCCTGACCCGCTACGAGGACTATGCCAAGGAGGTGGCCGTCGTCCGGCACAACGGCTACGCCCTGGACCGGGGCGAACACGTGGAGGGCAGCAGCTGCCTGGCCGTGCCGATCTACGACTATACCCGCAACGTCATCGCAGCCATGAGCATTTCCGGTTACGGCCTGCTGGACAATTACCCGGAGGAAGTCCTGTACGACTCCATGCGGGAGGCGGCGGCGGAGCTGTCCACCCGGATGGGCTATACCCGGCCGGACGCCGACAAGGTCTGAGGAGGGCTGCCCGTGGATATCACCGTTTCGCTGGATTCGTTCCAGCTCATCGTGGGCGCGTATCTGCTGTACGTGGCCGCCAAAGGCAGCGGCACGCTCTACCGCTTCTTCGATCTGCCCGACGAGCAGCAGCCCCGCGTGCACCGCGTGCTGCGCCGGGTCTACGCCGTGTGCGGGGCGCTCGCCCTGGCCGAGGCGCTGATCTGCATGTTCCTCGGCGCGTCCCAGGGCTCCGAGCGGCTCCGCTCCGCCGTGAGCCTGGGCCTCTCCGGCCTCGTCATCGTGATCCTCGTCGCGGCCTTCGTCTGGCTGCGCCGCCTCGCGGAGAAATAGTCGCGCCGTTTTCCTGCGCGCCGCGCGCCGCATTGTCACGCACCGCGCCGTGCCGTATCGCCGCGCGCCGCCTCCGCGGCCCCGTCCCTTTCCGCATATGACCCGGCCGCCCTGCGCCCGGCACCGCTGCGCTCTCCCCTTTCCCGCGCCGTGCCGTATCGCCGCCGGATGGCGTCGAAAGTCCCCGGCGAAAAATCTTTCGCCGGGGGCTTGACGAATGCCCGCGCGTATGCTATTATATCAAGGCTGAACAAAATATCGCGGGGTAGAGCAGCTGGTAGCTCGTCGGGCTCATAACCCGGAGGTCGTTGGTTCAAATCCTTCCCCCGCAACCACCATTGGGGTACAAAAAAGATATGTGCCCCAGAAACCCAGGAATCTCAACGGTTCCTGGGTTTTTTCACGCCCATTTTTACAGTGGAAATAAAAAGATATGTCGAAGTGTCGGTAGGGATTTGAACTACCAACACTCAGTTTTGAAGGCGGGATTTGCGTGTTTTTTCGCAGATCCCGCCTTTTTTGTTGCCCTGGAATTGTAAACTTTCTGTGTTGTCGGAGGTTTCAACCAAAATGTGGTTGAAACCTCTTTTCCCTGATAATTGAAAGAGAACCGTTGTTTTTCGGAGTAAACGAGGTGAAAAATCACTAATATTCATTATGGAGGTGGTGCCATATGGCCTGATTCACAACAAAAAACAGAATATCGAGAAAAACAGGGACAGAAGAGGAGGAACAAAGATGAATGAATGGGAGCGCCTTCGTCGGCAGGCGCAGCGATACAAAGAGAACTATCCGCCCGGGACAAGAGTAATGCTCCTGAGTATGGAAGATCCGTGGGCTCCCGTTCCCTCTGGAACGAGAGGAACTGTTGAGGTGGTCGATGACATTGGTCAGCTCCACATGAAGTGGGATAACGGCAGAACGCTCGCCCTTGTTCCCGGAGAAGACAGCTTCCGTAAGCTGACAGACGCAGAGCTTCGTGAGGAGCAGAGCGAGAGCATTGCAGAAGCCGAAGAAGGCCCCGCCATGGAAATGTGAAGGATGGAGCCTATCACCATGGGAAGCCTGTTCGATGGGATCGGAGGCTTCCCGCTTGCTGCTGTCCGGAACGGGATTGAACCGTTATGGGCAAGCGAGATCGAAGCCTTTCCTATCGAGGTCACCAAGACTCACTTCCCCAACATGCTTCACGTGGGAGATATTACAAAACTGGACGGCGCGACGCTCCCTCCCGTGGACATTATCTGTGGCGGCAGCCCCTGTCAGGATCTGAGTGTGGCCGGTGCAAGAGCAGGCTTGGCAGGAGAACGATCCGGTCTGTTCATGGAGCAAATACGAGTAATCAGGGAGATGAGAAATGCTGATCGAGAACGAGGACGGACAGGTAATGCTGTTCGACCCAGATTTGGATGCTGGGAAAATGTGCCGGGTGCTTTCAGTTCGGCCTCCGGGGATGACTTCCAGGCGGTCCTCGAGGAGTTCCTCCACATTGAAGAACCACAGCTTCATGTTGTTAGACCTCCGACCGGGCGCTGGGAATATGCTGGGGCCGTGCTGGGAAATCAATCCTGTGTGGCTTGGACCACCTGGGACGCTCAATACTTCGGAGTGCCCCAAAGGCGACGCAGAATCTTCCTTGTCGCAGATTTTAGTGGCTACAGCCCCATCCAGATACTATTTAAGCCAAGCGGCATGCCTCGGAATCCTCCGCCGAGCTGAAGAGCGAGGCAAGGAACTGCCATGGCAGTTGGAACATGCGCTGCGGATTCAAGCCGGCATATCTGCTGAATGCGCAGCGCCGAAAGACTTGCCGAGCGCCTTTGTGATCAACCAGCGGCGTGAGGCTCGTGATCTAAGGGATCGGGCTACAGCGTTGACCTCTTCCTCCGGGACTGAGGTGCAGACCTACATCACGCAGACGGCTGCCGGGTTTCTGCCGGAATCTTCGTCAACGGCGAGAGACATCGGCTTTCAGGTGGAATGCGCTCCGACACTGAAGGCGGGAGGTAAATCCAGCGCCGTCATGCTGCCTACGCTTTGCCTGAACGATCAAGGCGGTCAAGCAATGGACTACAGCGAAGAAGTCTCTGGAACTCTCAGAGCGCAGGAACATGGCCACCAGCCGCTTGTGTTCGAGAATCACGGGATCGACGCCAGGTACACCGGCCCCTACGATGTCGCGCCGACGATGGCCGCTCGGTATGGAACCGGAGGAAACAACACACCGCTGGTAGCTCGTGACACATCCTTCTGCATCACAGGGAACGCCATTGACCGAAAGCCGGAAAACGGAGGGAACGGTCTGGGCATCGATGAAGATGTGGCGTTCACGCTGACTGCGACAGATCACCATGCCGTATTTGCCAGACAAAGGACAGATGTTTTCCGGGAGGATGAAGTGGCCAGCACGGAGAGCGCACGGCAGCATAAGGATGCCACCGACCTCGTCTTGGAGGCGCAGGATGAAATCAAGCCATCTCAGCTCATCCGCAGGTTGATGCCCATCGAATGCGAAAGGCTTCAGGGCTATCCAGATGGTTGGACAGACATCCCCGGTGCATCGGACTCGTCAAGGTATAAGGCGCTCGGGAACAGTGTGGCCATTCCCTGTGTCGAGCTGCTCATCATGAGCATTGCATTCGTGATTCGAGATGGACGAGACAACTACTCTACTGTCGGCGCTATGTGCCGAATGCTTGAGAGGAATACAATTTAATATGAAAGAACAGAATTACCGAAGGCCGGTTGCAGTTGATTCATTCATCTGTGACCGGCCTTTTTTGTTTTCTGGGAAAGCGAGGTGAACAGATATGCAGAGGAAAATGACCATTGAGATCAGAAACGAGACTCCCGCATTCCACGAGAGCTTTGTCTCAACCATTGATCTCCCAGCCTTGCCGCTGGCTTTACGCGATGCGGAACAGAGAGCGAGACTCCCACGGGACCCCGATCCTCCTCCGGAGATCGTCGTGATCTCATGTCCGGATCTTCCAGAGCTAATCGATTGCAGACTGGATTCGCCGTCCACCGAGGAAATGAACTTCCTCGCTTCCAGGATGGAGCAACTAACGGATACCCAGATGACTGCTTTTCGAGCAATCTGCAGTTTCTATTTCAAAAACGATCCGACATTCGAAGAGCCGGTTCCAATCTGGCAGCTCATAAACATGACTTATGGTCTGGACGACGTGATCGTTGTGGGAGGTGTTGAGTCCGACGAGGACATTGCTGACTTCGTGATTGCCAATGGGCTGAATGAGGATATCGCCGCCGTTCCGGAAAGCTCTCTCTATCTTCTGGACAAGAAGATGATCGGAAAACTCCAGCGGCAAAACGACAACGGCGTCATCCTGGACGGAAACTACGTTGTCACGGAAGGCTATGAGATACCGGAAATCTATGACGGAGCTGTACTACCGAATCGGGATCGCACTCTTGATTTGGCGGTGTTTCGACTCTTGGTATCCGAATCTCCGGTCAATGAATCAATGGAAACTCTAAAGTCTGCAGAGTGGATCAAGTTGCCTATATCTCCCCAAGTGGCACAGCAAATTGCGTTGCGGCACAATGAGGGATGCATGGAAGACTGCATCTGCTATCGCTTTGAATCTGCCATTCCTCAGATCGGCGAGTACTTCTTTCAGGACATGCAGGAGTTTCAGCTTCTCAATGAGATAGCGGAGATATATCTCAAAATGCCTGACATTTCAAAGATCCGCTTTAAGGCTGCGCTCGAG
>JAFUUR010000297.1 GCA_017477695.1 Oscillospiraceae bacterium
TAACAGACATTCGATTATGTACCCGAATCACTCAATTATTTCTTTTTTCTTCTTAGGAAAAGGCTTATCTTCACGTCCGCTTTCGCACTTAAACGATGGAAGCCATGAGTAGGATGAATACCCCGTTGTCGGTTGCTATCCGGGATCAGATCCGCCAGATGCAGGCCGCCGGGAAGGTGAGGACCGCACAAATCTATCTGACGGCACTCAATAATTTCATGCGCTTCCGCGAGGGCGAGGACCTCCCCGTCGGAGCCCTCGACCGCCAGACGGTCCTCGCCTACGAGAGCTGGATGCGGGACCGGGGGCTGACCCGCAACAGCAGTTCCTTCTATCTGCGCAGCCTGCGCTCGGCCTGGCACAAGGTGCTGGGCCGGCGTCTCGTGCAGCCGGACCCCTTCGCCGAGGCCTATACCGGCGTGGACAAGACCGTCAAGCGTGCCGTGCGCCTGCCCGAGATCCGGAGGCTCAAGACGCTGCCGCTCAGCGGCGACGAAGCCTGGGCGCGCGACATGTTCCTGTTCAGCTTCTACACCCGCGGGATGGCCTTCGTGGACATGGCCTTCCTGCGCAAGTCGGACTTGCGCGGCGGCCTGCTCAACTACAGCCGCCGCAAGACCGGCCAGCAGCTGATGATCCGCTGGGAGCCCTGCATGCAGGAGATCCTGGACCGCTACGCGCCCAACCCCACGCAGTACCTGCTGCCCATCATCACGCGGACGGACCTGACGGCATACAACCAATATAAATACGCGATCGCGCGCGCGAACCGCAACCTCCACCTGATCGGCTACAAGCTCAAGCTCCAGGCGCCCCTGACGATGTACGTGGCGCGCCACTCCTGGGCGAGCATCGCGCACAGCCGCCACGTCCCCCTGTCCGTAATCAGCGCGGGACTGGGCCACGACAACGAGCGCACGACCTCGATCTACCTCGCCTCGCTGGACCAGCAACAGATCGACGCGGCCAACCGGAACATCCTCCGGTTGTTGTGAAAAAAAGTCCCTCCGGATTTGTTCTTTCGGGGAAAAAGCTTACTTTTGCATATTAAGTGTATTACTTATGCAGGGCCAACCTACGAATAGACCTTTCCACCGCCGGATCATCATGGACACCGTGCTGTCCATGCTCGGGTCCGTCGCCTCGATCCTGACGATGCGCGGCGTGTCGGCGGCGATCCCCGGATTCATCCACCTGCTGCTGGTCTGGGTGGCCGCCGCCGTGGTGCTGTCGGTCGCCGGACTGCTGCTGACGCGCAGCGGCGACGTCGTGTCCCGCTACGCCTCGCTGCGCGGATATTCCCGCCTGGTCAACGCCATCCTCTTCAAGGAGGCCGGCATGGCGCTCGTGCTCGTCTTCGGGCTGGTCCGTCTCCCCTCGCTGGCGCTCGCGCTGGTGGCTATCCTCGCCGATATCATCTTCACGGCAGCCGCACTGTTCTCCCCGCGCGTGCTCGTGCGCAGCGTACGCCGCGAGGAGCGCGAGATCAAGGCCGCCACGGGCCGGCGCAACGCCCTGGTGGCCGGCACGGACGACGCCTCCGTGGCCCTGGCCGACGAGGCGGAAGCCTCCGGACTCTACAATATCCTGGGATACCTCACGGAGGATCCTGCCCAGACGGGCATGGTCATCGGCGAGCGCATCGTCTATCACGCAGTCACGAACGAAGACCTGGACGCCCTGCAGTGGCGCCTGGGCGGATTCGACTGCATCCTGTTCCCCAAAGGCCGCGGCGGCAAGGATACCGACACGGCCGGCTCGGGGCAGACGCCGGTCGACAACGACGCCATGTCGCTGGCCGGCCACGCCGTCAAGCGCGCGATCGACATCGCGGGCTCCGGCGTGCTGATGCTCGTCTTCTCGCCGCTGGCCGCGCTCAGCGCGCTGGCGGTCCGCCTCGAGGACGGCGGCCCCGCCCTCTACCGCCAGGAGCGCCTCGGGCGCGGCGGCAAGCCTTTCCATATCCTGAAATTCCGCTCGATGCGCATCGACGCCGAGGCGGCCGGCACGCCGGCGCTGTACGCCGGCGACGACGACCCGCGCCTGACCAAGGTGGGCAAGTTCCTCCGCCAGCACCATCTCGACGAGCTGCCCCAGCTCTGGAACGTCTTCCGCGGCGACATGTCCTTCATCGGCTACCGCCCCGAGCGGCGCTACTACATCGACCAGATCATGGCCGTCAACCCCCGCTACCAGTATCTGTTCCAGATCCGGCCGGGCGTGACGAGCTATGCCACCTTATATAACGGTTATACCGATACGCTGGATAAAATGCTTACTCGCCTGGAGTTGGACCTCTACTACCTGCGCAATCACTCGCTGTGGTTCGATGCCAGACTGCTTGCGCTGACGTTTCTGCGTATCGTGGGAGGTAAAAAATTTTAGACTTTTTTCGCAGTTTTTCTTGCAAAAAAGACTATCGTTTCATATTTTTGTAACTTGAAATACTATGTTCAACAGGGCAAAAGTATTGTGTTTTAGAAGGTAAGCAGCGTAAATATCTCTACCGAAGAGATATTTTTATGCCTGTATATTTTTGATATATAAAGGTTTAAGCGAAAAACGTAGTA
>JAFUUR010000038.1 GCA_017477695.1 Oscillospiraceae bacterium
CGAGGATCTCAAGGCTTTATTATTTCCCGCGCGGGGCGGGCCGGTCATTCCCGCTCCTCCTGCGCGTGACAGTAGCCGTAATACCAGCAGGCGTAGGGCCGTTCGCACTGCGCGCCCGGCTCCTGTCCGGGCTCCTCCGCCTGCTTCTGCATGCGGTTGAGATCCCAGATGTGCCCGTTGACCCAGTCGTAGAGGCCTTTGACCTCCTCCGTCACATCCACGGGGACGAAGGGCGCGTCCTCGTCCTCGCCGTGCAGCACGAGGAAGACCCGCTCCACGGGCAGGCGGCAGCGGCGCACGATGTAGTACTGAAAAGCCGCGTCGCGCACGAACTGCGGCCGAACCGCCGGGGCGTTCTTCACCTCGTAGAGCTCGTACCCGCCCTCCGTCCTGCGCAGGATATCCACGGCGCAGTAGTTGTTGTAATTGGAGAAGGCCGCCTCGCAGATCACCGGCGTGCCCGCCGCGAGGTGCTCCTGCGTGCGCTGCAGCATCGCCGCCTTGTCCGGCACCTGCGTTCCGGGGTGGTACACGGTCATCTCCTCGTAGGGGCCGAACATGCCCATCGCGCGGTCGCCGAAGTCGTTGCCCGCGTCGAGCCGGGCCTGCACCTCCGGCGGGATGACCTTCAGCTTGGGCCGGTGCTTGTCGAGCCAGAGCATCTTCGGGCACTGCATGCCGCGCATGAAATCCGTTTTCGTGATCGCCACGGGCGTCTCTCCTTTCTCCGACGCGCGCTCAGGTCAGCGCGTCGGCCGCGAGCTTCACGAGCAGCAGCGCCACGACGCCGAACAGGAGCGGACGGATGAGCCTGCCGCCTTTTTTGATAGCGAGCGCCGCGCCGAGGTAGGAGCCCGCGACGTTGAACGCCGTCGCCGCGAGCGCGAGCCGCCACAGCACCATGCCGGAGAAGGCGTAGGTCAGCACCGAGGTGACGGACGCGATCGCCAGAACGAAGCGCGTCGTCCCGGTGGCGCGCACCAGGCTGAGCTTCACGAGGGCCGCGTAGGCCAGCACGAAGAACAGCCCCGAGCCGGGGCCGTAGAAGCCCTGGTAGGCGCCCAGCACCAGGCCGATCGCCCCGGCGCGCAGCGCGAGCGACGCGCGCGGCTGCCCGTCCGCGCGGTCGGCGGCGCCGAGATCCCGGTCGAACAGCATGAGCAGGGCGATGACCGGCACCATGCCGAGCATGAACAGGGTCAGCCAGCGCTCCGGAACCATAAGGTTCAGCCGCGCCCCGCAGAAGGAGCCGACGACCGCGAAGGGCAGCGTATACAGCGCCGCGCGCAGATGCACCTGCCCGCCGCGCCAGAATTTGTACGCCGCGACGCCGGTCCCGAGCCAGGCCGAGCACTGGTTCGTTCCGGTGATATAGTGGACGGGGATGCCGGCCGCGAGCATCACCGGGATGGTGATGAGCCCTCCCCCGCCGGAGATCGAGTCCACGATCCCGGCGAAGAAGAAGGCGAGGCAGCACAGCAGCCCCCGTATGCTGATGAGATCCGTATACATGAAGCCGAAGCTCCCTTTCACAGAGGATCGCGGCCGCTCAGCCGGCCACGTCGTAGGTGAAGACCTCGGCGGTCTCGGGCGGGCGGACGTAGAGCAGCAGGAGCTGCCCGCTCTGCGCGTCGAAGTCCAGGCCGCCGGGCGCGCCCTGGAAGATCACGTCGTCCAGCGTGCGCTCGAGGACCACGGCGGCGCTCGTCGCGCCCGCGGTGATCCGCGCGCGGTAGAGATGGTCCGGCTCGTCGAGCCAGGCGTCGCCGTCGTCCGCGGCGAGGTAGAGCGCGCCGTCACGGTACGCGGCGCCCCGCACCGTCTGCGGCGCGGGCTGCAGATGCACCCGGCCG
>JAFUUR010000039.1 GCA_017477695.1 Oscillospiraceae bacterium
CGCGCTGGACGTTTTGTTCTGCCTGCTCACCGGAGCCGCCGCCTTCGTCTACGGGATGCAGGCGTGCGGCGGGCGGCTGGGCCTCTGGGAGCTCGGCGCGATGCTGCTGGGCTTCCTGCTCTATCTGCATCTGTTCAGCCCGATCATCCTCCGCGGTCTCACGGCGGCGCTGGACTTCTGCGTCCGCTTTATGACGGGATGCAAAAAAAGATGAAATAAACCGGAGATTTCGGCAAAAAACCACTTCCAAAAAATGAGAGAATGATTTATAGTAAATGGCAGATCGCCCGTGGGCGCTGCCGGATGGGAGGCGACCATGCGGGATCGGACTGTGATCGTGAGGATCGTCGCGCTGGCGCTGCTGCTGTATGCGCTGGCAAGCCTCGCCGCCGTGAGGCGGGAGCTTGCGGCGATGGAGGAGACCCGGGAGAGGATGGAAGGGGAGCTTGCCGCGCTCCGGCAGGAGCAGGCGCTGCTGGACGGCGCTCTGGCCGCCTGCGGCGAGGAGGCTTCGCTGCGCCGGCTTGCCTGGGAGAGGCTCGGCATGGTGATGCCGGGAGAGACGGTGTTTTATTTTACCGACGGCACGGACTGACCGTCGGGAGAGACAGAGAGGAACGGCTATGGGCTTGGAAGTTGGAAGCATTGTGGAAGGAAAGGTGACCGGGATCACGAAGTTCGGCGCGTTCGTCGCGCTGCCGGACAGGAAGAGCGGCCTCGTACATATCTCGGAGATCGCCAACAGCTTCGTGAACGACGTGCACGATTTCGTGCAGATCGGGCAGACGGTGCGCGTGCGCGTGCTCGCCGTCAGCGATGACGGGAAGGTCAATCTTTCCATAAAACGGGCGGGGGAGCCGCCCGAAAGGCGGCAGACTGAGCCGGAGCGCAGCAGACCGGCGCCCGCAGCGCCTGCACAGACTGCTCCCCGCGCGGCGGCAGCGGCGGAGGCAGGGCCCGCCGATCCGTCCTTTGAGGACAGGCTGAAGAGATTCATGCAGGAATCCGACAGCCGCATCGCCGACACCCGCAGGAATACGGATCGCCGGCAACGAGGCCGCAGAAGATAAAGAGGAGAGAGAACATGACGGATTTTCAGTCGATCTATCGGGAGAAGCTGAGCAGCGCCGCGCAGCTCGCCGCACGCGTGGAGAACGGCTGGGTCATCGGCACCGACTCGGGCGCGGCCGTGCCCACGGCGTTCATGGCGGCCCTGACCGAGCGCGCCAGGCGCGATGAGCTGAGCGGCGTCAAGGTCCATACGCTGCTGGACGTGTACCCGTTCGCGTTCTACGCGGATGACAGCCTGTTTGGCAGGATGACGGGCTATTCCTGGTTTTCCAGCGCCGGCGCGCGCCGCGCCGTCAACGGCGGCTGGGCCGATTTCATCCCCGGCTATTACCGCGATATGCCGGGCTTCATGCGCACCGGCTACGACTACGACCTCTACTGCGTCGAGGTCTCGCCCATGGACAAGCACGGCTATTTCAGCCTCGGCACCATCAGCTCCTATTCGCCCGCCATGCTCGAGAAGGCGAAGCACGTCTTCGTCGAGGTCAATGCCCGGCAGCCGCGCGCGGTCTGCGGCACGCAGATCCACGTGAGCCAGGTGGACGGGATCGTGGAGCACGACCACGAGCTGCCCGTGCTGCCGCCCGTCGAGCTGGACGAGGTGAGCGTCACCATCGGGAACCTGATCGCCGAGCAGATCCCGGACGGGGCCTGCATCCAACTCGGCATCGGCGCTATTCCGGACGCGACCGGCATGGCCCTCAAGAGCAAGCGCGACCTCGGCATCCACACCGAGATGTTCACCGACTCCATGGTGGAGCTGATCGCCTGCGGCGCGGTCAACAACAGCAAAAAGCAGATCCACCGTTACCAGAGCGTCACGACTTTCGCCTTCGGCTCGCAGCGGATCTACGACTATCTGGACGACAACCCGGCCATCGCCATCCTGCCGGTGGACTACGTCAACGACCCGGAAGTGATCTGCAAAAACGATCATATGATCTCCATCAACGCCGCGCTGGAGGTGGATCTCTTGGGCCAGGTCTGCGCGGAGAGCATGGGCACGAAGCACGTGTCCGGCTCCGGCGGGCAGGTCGACTACGTCCGCGGCGCCTGCCAGTCCAGAGGAGGCAAGAGCTTCATTGCCTTCTCATCCACGGCCAAGGGAGGGACCGTCAGCAAGATCCGCCCGATCCTGACGCCCGGCGCCATCTGCACCACCAGCAAGAACGACGTGGATTACGTCGTCACCGAGTACGGCCTCGCGCATCTGCGCGGAGAGAGCCTTGCCAGCCGCGCGCGGCAGCTCATCGCGATCGCGCACCCCGATTTCCGGGACGAGCTGCACTTCGAGGCGAAGAAGCGCGGCATGCTGATCTGACGAAGAAAATACAGGAAGGCCCCGTCTCGCGTGAGACGGGGCCTTCCTGTTTTATAGACGGTCACGCCTGGTAGAGCATGACCATGACGGGCATGGTGAAAACGCAAAGGAGTGTGGTCAGCACGTTGATGGAGGTGGCGTAGTTCGCGTCCTTCCCGTAGAGCTGGGCCATCTGCGTAACGGTCGAGGCCGTCGGCGTGGTGGTGGCGAGGAAGGTGATCAGCAGGATGCTCTTGCCTTCGGGGATGAGCGCGGCCAGACCGCCGTATTTCAGAACGGCGAGCACGACCAGCGGGAACACGACGAGACGCAGCAGACAGACGACCCAGATCCTGCGGTAACGAAAG
>JAFUUR010000040.1 GCA_017477695.1 Oscillospiraceae bacterium
GACGTGCCCTTTGAGCTGGTCTTTCTGGTGATGGACCCGGGCTATAACGAGGAAAACCGCCGCATGGTGGAGGAGAACGCGAAGCTTCTGAATATCCCCATCACCATCTTTGAGACGGATATCTTCGACATCACCGCCTCGGTGGGCGGCTCGCCCTGCTATCTCTGCGCCCGCATGCGGCGCGGCTATCTGTACAGCAAGGCGAAGGAGCTCGGCTGCAACAAGATCGCCCTCGGCCACCATCTGAGCGACGTGATCGAAACAACGCTCATGAGCATGTTCTACGGCTCGCAGCTGCAGGCCATGCTGCCCAAGCTCCACAGCCGGAACTTCGAGGGCATGACCTTGATCCGCCCGCTCTACTGCGTCCACGAGGAGGATATCCTGGCCTGGAAGCGGTATAACGAGCTGGACTTCATCCAGTGTGCCTGCCGCTTCACGGAGAACTGCTCCCTCCCGGACGACGACTCCGGCGGCAGCAAGCGCAAGGAGATGAAGATTCTGATCCGCAGGCTTCGCAAGGATAACCCCAACATCGACAAAAGCATCTTCAACGCCATTCACGCCGTTCATATCGACACCTTTCCCGGCTTCAAATCCTGCGGGGAGATGCACAGCTTTTTGGAGCGCTTCCGGGATGAAGAAGACCTTTGAGATCCGGGGCATGTACTGCCCCAACTGCGAAAAGCGCATCGCCGCGGCCCTGCTGCGCCTGGAGGGCGTGGAGCGCGTCCGGGTAGACTACGCCTCCGGCGAAGCGGAGATCGAGTGCCGCCGGGCGCCGGACACGGAGCAGGTCGAGGCGGTCCTGCGCGAGCTGGGCTACGAGCTGTCGGACGGCTCCGGCGAGTTGACGCGCACCGTCAGCCTGCTGGTCATCGTCCTTGGCCTGACGGTGATCCTGGACCGCTTCGGGCTGTTGACCCGCCTGGTCCCGCGGCAACTGGGCGCAAGCGGCATGAGCTACGGGCTCTTCTTCGCGACGGGCCTGCTGACTTCCGTCCATTGTATCGCCATGTGCGGCGGCATCGGCCTGTCGCAAAGCCTGCCCGGCCGGGGACGCTTTGCAGCCGTGCTGTACAACGCCGGGCGCGTGGCGTCTTATACGCTGATCGGCGGGATCCTCGGTCTGGCCGGGCATTTGCTGGGCGGCGCTTCCTTCGCGGTCTCCCCGCTGCTGCAGGGTCTTGTAAAGCTGTTGGCCGGCGCGCTGATGCTGCTGGCCGGCGTCGAGCTGCTGGGCTTGTTTCCCGCGCTGAGGAAGCTGCGCCTGCCCGGCCTCAGGCTGCGGACGAACAGCCGCCTGCCCTTTGTGGTCGGGCTGCTCAACGGACTCATGCCCTGCGGGCCGCTGCAGGCCATGCAGCTGGCCGCGCTGGGCTCGGGCGATCCCGTAAGCGGCGCGCTGTCCATGTTCTTCTTCAGCCTGGGCACGGTGCCCCTGATGCTGGGCCTCGGCGGATTGGCCGCGCTGTTGGGCCTGCGTTTTGCCGGCGCCGCGAACACGGCCGGCGCCGTGTTGGTCACCGTGTTCGGCATCGCCATGCTCACCCAGGGAGCGGCCCTGTCCGGGATGGTCAAAAGCGCGCAGGTCTGGGCCGCACTGGCGGCGCTGGCGGCGCTGGGGCTCATCAGTCTGATCCCGGGCAGGAAGCCCCTTCGCCGGGGCCTGAGCCTCACGGTGGTCGCCGCGCTGGTCCTGCTGCTGGCTCTGCGCACGGCGCCGGTGCGGAAAACCGACGGCAAGGTGCGGATCGAAGACGGGGTCCAGCTCGTGAGCAGCACGCTGGAAAGCGGGAGTTACCCGGACGTCACGGTGCGGGCGGGGCTCCCGGTCCGCTGGACGATCTATGCGGAAGAGAGCGCCATCAACGGCTGCAATTATACGATGGTCGTTCCCGGTCTCGACCTGCGCCTGAGCTTTCAGCCGGGAGAGAACGTATTGGAATTCACGCCTCAGGCAGCGGGGACGATCCCCTACAGCTGTTGGATGGGCATGATCCGGGGCACGATCACCGTCACAGAATAGGAGGATCCTCATGGCAAAGGTCAAAAAATCCAAAAGCAAAAGAAATCTCACCCTCCCGGTGATCGCCGCCGTCGTTCTGCTTGCGGCGCTCGCGGTACTGGTCATTCCGCGCGGCGGCGGGCAGGAGACGCTTGCAGAGGATCGGTCGCTCACGATCCCCGCCGCATCCATAACCGAGACCGCGAGCTTTTACCCGGTGGTCGTGGACGGCACGGAGATGGAGGTGCTGGCGATCCGGACGGCGAGCGGCGAGATCCGCACGGCGTTCAATACCTGCCAGTCCTGCTATACCTCCGGGCACGGCTATTACGTTGCGGACGGTACGGAACTGGTCTGCCAAAACTGCGGCTTCCGCTTCACGGCGGAGGAGGTCGGGCTCGAGGGCCGCGGCGGCTGCAATCCCTGGCCGATCCCCGCGGCGGATCGAGCCGAGTCGGAGGAGGGCGTGGCGATCCCGTACGAGGTGCTCGCAGAGGGGAAAACGATCTTCTCCAACTGGAGCAAGCCCTGACGGGCCGGGCGCTTTTTCGGCCGTCTTATGCGAAAGCAAAAAAACTGTTGACAAAGCGTGACCGTTGTGATATAAACATATCAACCCACTGGGGAACATCGATTTTTGCGAGGCTCAAAATGTACAAGGCAAGCTGCAACTGCATGATGTGCCGTGACATGCGCTGGGAGATGCGCATGCGCTTTGCCCTGCCCGTTTGAGGCCCCGGATCGCACAGGACAGACCGGAGAGCCCGATGGGCTCTCCGGTCTTTTTTTCATGCCGCGAACGGCGGCTCGTGTCGGGAGATGAAACGATGAACCACTTATTCGAACAACTGAATCGACACAATTTCAGATACGGGCGAATGACGTCGGAACAAGGCTGACGGGTCTCCATACCGCACACCGGCAGACTTGTTCCTCCTCTCCCGATCAGATCCGCTCCGCTGGGCTTTGATCGGGTAAACACAGCGGAAAAATCATAAAAGCTTATTGAAGAGAGGTATACGTCATGTCCAACTATAAATTTGAAACGCTGCAGCTTCACGTCGGCCAGGAGCAGGCCGACCCCACCACCGATGCAAGAGCCGTCCCCATCTACCAGACCACTTCCTACGTGTTCCACAACTCCGCCCACGCTGCGGCGCGTTTCGGCCTGCAGGATGCGGGGAACATCTACGGGCGCCTCACCAACTCCACTCAGGACGTTCTGGAAAAGAGAGTCGCCGCGCTGGAAGGCGGCGTAGGCGCCCTCGCCCTGGCCTCCGGTGCCGCGGCCGTGACCTACACGATCCAGGCCCTGGCCCAGGCGGGCGAGCACATCGTCGCCCAGAAGACCATCTACGGCGGCAGCTATAACCTGCTGGCCCATACCCTGCCGCTCTACGGCATCCAGACCACCTTCGTGGACGCCCATAATCTTGCCGAGGTCGAGGCCGCCATCCAGCCCAACACCAAGGCCATCTATCTGGAAACGCTGGGCAACCCCAACTCCGACATCCCCGACATTGACGCGATCGCCGCCATCGCGCACAAGCACGGCATCCCGCTCGCCATCGACAACACCTTCGGTACGCCGTATCTGATCCGGCCCATCGAGCACGGCGCGGACATCGTCCTGCATTCCGCCACCAAGTTCCTGGGCGGCCACGGTACGACGCTCGGCGGCATCGTGGTGGACTCCGGCAAGTTCGACTGGAAGGCCAGCGGCAAATACGCCCCCATCGCCGAGGCCAACCCCAGCTACCACGGCATCTCCTTCGTGGACGCGGCCGGCCCCGCCGCCTTCATCACCTATCTGCGGGCCATCCTGCTGCGCGATACCGGCGCGGCCATCTCCCCGTTCAACGCCTTCCTGCTGCTGCAGGGCGTGGAGACCCTGTCTCTGCGGCTTGACCGCCACGCGGAGAACACCAAAAAGGTCGTGGAGTTCCTGGCGAACCATCCCCAGGTGGAAAAGATCAACCACCCCTCCCTGCCGGAGCATCCGGATCACGCGCTGTTCGAGCGCTACTTCCCCAGCGGCGGCGCGTCCATCTTCACCTTTGACATCAAGGGCGGTCAGAAGGAAGCCCACGCCTTTATCGACGCGCTGGAGATCTTCTCCCTGCTGGCAAACGTTGCCGACGTAAAGAGCCTGGTCATCCACCCGGCCACCACCACCCACTCCCAGCTCTCGGCCGAGGAGCTGGAGGATCAGGACATCCACCAGAACACCATACGCCTCTCCATCGGCACCGAGCACATCGACGATATCATCGCCGACCTCGAAAAAGGCTTCGCCGCGGCGGCGCAGGTATAAACTTGCTGGTACAGCATTGAATCCCTCCAAAACGACAGCTCCGGTGTTCCGTATCCCGGCACCGGAGCTGTTGTTCGGCAGGAGCTTTTGTATGCCTATTAAACTTTCTCTATCTTTGCCCGCTGCCGAAACCCTCCGGCAGGAAAACATTTTTGTCATGGACAGGGAGCTGGCTATCCATCAGGATATCCGGCCTCTGCGCATTCTGGTGCTGAACCTGATGCCCACCAAGATCGCCACGGAGACGCAGCTCGCGCGGCTGCTGGGCAACACGCCGCTGCAGATCGAGCTGGAGCTGCTGGCTGTCAGCAGCCACGTCCCCACGCACACAACCCACGAGCATTTGCTCAGCTTCTATAAAACCTTCCCCGAGATACGCGAGCAATTCTTTGACGGTCTGGTCATCACCGGCGCGCCCGTGGAACATCTTCCCTTTGAAGAAGTGGACTACTGGCCGGAGCTGTGCCAGATCATGGCCTGGAGCAAATCTCACGTCTACAGCACCTTCCATATCTGCTGGGGCGCACAGGCCGGGCTGTACTATCACTACGGCGTCTCCAAGATCGCGCTGGAACAGAAGCTGTTCGGCGTCTTTGAGCACAGAGTCGTGCACAAGGGATCTATCCTGTTTCGGGGTTTCGACGACGTGTTCCTGGTGCCGCACTCCCGGCACACGGCGATCGATCGGGAGGCGCTTGAAGCCGTATCTTCCCTCAAGATCCTCGCGGAAAGCGAGGAGGCTGGTGTGTATGCCATCTCCACGAACGGCGGGCGCCAAATATTCATCACCGGGCATTCGGAATACGACGTCGACACCTTGGCGCAGGAATATCGACGGGACAAGGCGCAGGGCTTACCCATCCGGCCGCCGAAAAACTACTATCCCGACGACGATGACGGCAAGCCGCCCCTGTGCCTCTGGCGGTCCAGCGCCAACCTGCTGTTTTCCAACTGGCTCAATTATTTCGTCTATCAGGCCACGCCCTACGACGTGGAGAAGATCCAATCTTTCTGAAATCGGCGGGACCGGGATCCGTTCTGCAGAGCGCGCCCGGAACCTGTTCCCGCACATTGGAGGCCCGCATGTGTGAATTATTAGGCTTCAGCGCCCGAGAACAACGAGATCTCTCGCCCTGGCTCAGGATCTTTTTCAGCCACGGGGCGCAGAATCCGAACGGCTGGGGACTTGCCCGCAATATTGAGGGGACTCCTGTGATCGACCGGGAACCGCAGCCCGCGAGCGCAAGCGTATGCGCCGCTGCGATCGCATCTCAGCCGCAGCCGCAGGTGCTGTCCCTTGCCCATCTCCGCAAGGCGACCGTGGGCGACGTGAGTCTGGAAAACTGTCATCCCCTGTACCGGAGAGACCGTTCGGGCCGGGGCTGGCTGCTGGTCCACAACGGCACGGTTTTCACGGGTCTGTCCTCCTTTGATTATCAGGGCCGCACAACGGGGAGCACGGACAGCGAGTGGATCCTGCTGTACTTGCTGGACCGGCTTGACGGCGAAAGCGCCCGCAAGGGGCGCGCCTTATCCGACGAAGAGCGTTTCACGGTGCTGGAGGCCGGCGTCTCGGCTCTTTCCTATCGCAACAAGATGAATCTGCTGCTGAGTGACGGCGAGCTTTTATACGCCCACGCGAATATGCGCGATACCCTGTTTTATAAGAAACTGCCCGGGAGTATCCTGATCGCTACCGTCCCGCTGGACGACCGCGGATGGGCGCCGGTACCCCTGACACGGCTGCTGGCTTATCGGCAGGGACAACTCCTTTATGAAGGAGCCCCCCATGGGAAAGAGTATGTCAGCGGACTGGAACGGCTTCCGCTGGACCTTGATTTTGCGATCTGAGAGGTGCGCCATGACGACAACACAGCTTGATGAAGCTCTCTATCGGCGGTATATCCTGCCGACGCAGCGCCCTCGCAAGCGTTATGTCGGGGTGGAATTGGAATACCCCGTTGTCAATCTGAGCGGTGCGGCGGTGAATTTTCAGATCGTCCATCATCTTACCGATCTGTTCGTCACGCAATTTGCTTTTGACGAGCTCCATCGGGATGACGAGGGAGAGATCTATTCCGCCGTCTCTTCTCTGACCGGCGACTGTCTCTCCTATGATTGCAGCTACAACACGCTGGAGCTGTCCTTTGGGAAGGAAGAAAACATCCACGTTCTAAACCGCCGTTTTCGCCGGTATTATACCTTTATCCAGCAGCAACTGCTGCGTTTCGGACATATGCTGACCGGAATGGGCATCAACCCGAATTACCGGCAAAACCACAATGCTCCGGTCCCGAACGGGCGCTACCGGATGCTGCTCAATCATCTGTCCTCCTACGAGAAATACGGCGATATCCTGCCTTTCCACGACCACCCGAATTTTGGGCTGTTCGCCTGCGCCTCCCAGGTCCAGTTGGACGTGGAGGAGGAACAGATCCCCCAAACGCTGCAGGTCTTCGGAAAGCTGGAGCCGTTCAAGACGCTCCTGTTTGCAAACTCCCTGTTCCGGGAAGACGGCGGCTGGATCCTGGCCAGAGATCATTTTTGGCGCGACAGCATGCACGGCTACAATCCCCAAAATGTGGATTATTATCCCGACTCCATAAAACGTACCGAGGACCTGATCCGCTATCTTCGCACCATGAGCATTTTCTGTACGGAGCGGGACGGGCACTACGTCAATTTTACCCCTATGCCGGCGGAAGCGTATTTTTCGGCGGACAGCGTCGTCGGGGAATACAACGAGGACGGTGTGCGCCGGGAGCTGTGCTTCCGGCCGCGGCTGGAGGACCTCCCCCATCTGCGCTCCTACAAGCTGGAGGATCTGACTTACCGCGGCACCATAGAGTACCGCAGCATCTGTCAGCAGCCGGTAAGTCAGGTGTTCGCTCCCGCCGCTTTCCACGCGGGCCTTGCGGATCAGATCCCGGCACTGGACGAGTTTCTGAGCCGTGACGCCAGCTTATTCGGTCACGGGCTGGACGCCGGTCGGCTGCGGGATCTTCTCAACCGCGGGGTGTACCCGGACTATATGGACGCAGAGCAGGTATCCACCGCCCTGATCGGGATCCTGGATCTGGCATGGTCGGGGCTTCGGGCGCG
The DNA here is from genome assembly GCA_017477695.1 of Oscillospiraceae bacterium. Classification (GTDB taxonomy): domain Bacteria; phylum Bacillota; class Clostridia; order Oscillospirales; family Oscillospiraceae; genus Limivicinus. Next base: position 7,425 of record JAFUUR010000040.1, read on the forward strand.
CGGCTTCGGAGAAGAATGCTTTTTAGAGCCTCTTTACGTTCGGGCCGAGCGTCTGCTGAGTCCCGCGCTGGAGCTGGCCGACGGTCTGTCCCGCGGTCTGCCCATGTATCATTTCATAAAGCGCTTCGCAGACCCGGATGCGAAGATCCTGCTTCCTCAGGAAGAAAGCCTGTTTTCAAACGTGCGCTGTTCCCGGTTTTAATTCGAATCGCGGAGGAATGCATATGGCTCACTACAAAAAAATCGAGTCCGCTCTGATCCATGGCGGCATTTACGGAGACAAAACCACCGGTGCGGTCAACGTGCCGATCTATCAGACCTCTACCTATGAGCAGCAGGGTCTCGGTCAGAACACCGGCTGGGAGTATTCACGCACCGGAAATCCCACCCGCGCGGCGCTGGAGGCACTGATCGCGGAGCTGGAAGGCGGTGCCGCTGGCTTTGCCTTCGCCTCTGGTCTGGCGGCCATTACAACGGTGCTGAGCCTGTTCCGGGAAGGCGACAAAATCCTGATCTCCAGCAACGTCTATGGCGGGACCTTCCGCCTGCTGGATCAGGTGTTCCAAAACTTCGGGATCCGTTACGCCATTGCCGACACGACGGATCCGGCTTCTTTTGAAGCCGCGATCACGCCGGAGGTCCGGGCGGTCTTGGTGGAAAGTCCGGCCAATCCCCTGCTGACGATCACCGATCTGGCCGCAGTATCCGCGATCGCCCACCGGCACGGGCTGCTCTCCATCGTTGACAACACCTTTATGACCCCTTATCTCCAGAGGCCGCTGGAGCTGGGTGCCGATATCGTGGTGCACAGCGCCACGAAATATCTTGGCGGGCACAGCGATCTGATCGCCGGACTCGCAGTGGTAAAGGACGCTGCCCTTGCCGAGCGCCTGGCCTTCCTGCAAAACGCAGCAGGCGGTGTTCTCGGGCCTTTTGATTCCTTCCTGCTGATCCGCGGCATCAAGACCCTGGGCGTGCGGATGGATCGCCACGTGGAGAACGCGGAGAAGGCCGCCGCTTTTCTGCAGGCGCACCCGGCCGTTGAGCGGGTGTACTATCCCGGCCTGCCCGACGCGCAGGGCTATACGATCAATCGGAAGCAGGCCCGAAACGGCGGCGCCATGATCTCCTTTGCGCTGGATGAAAAGCACGATATCCGAACCTTCTTTTCCTCCTTGAAGCTGATCGCTCTGGCGGAAAGCCTGGGCGGCGTGGAAAGTCTGGTGTGTCACCCGGCCACCATGACCCACGCTTCCATTCCCAGGGACATCCGGGAGGCGGTGGGCATTACGGACAGTCTGATCCGTCTCTCCATCGGGATCGAAAACATCGACGACCTGCTTCTTGACCTGGAGCAGGCGATCACAGAAAGCGAGGTTCCTTGAAATGGCAGTTTATGCTTCTATGCAGGCATTGATCGGCAACACCCCTCTCGTGCGGCTGACACAACTGGGCCTGCCCGAGGACGCACGTCTCTACGCCAAGCTGGAGACCTATAACCCGGCCGGCAGCGTCAAGGATCGTGTGGGCAAATACATGATCGAAGCAGCGGAACGGAGCGGGCAGCTCAAACCGGGCGGGACCATCATTGAAGCCACGGCCGGCAACACCGGACTGGGCATCGCCTTTGCGGCCTTGGGAAAAGGCTACCGGGTGATCTTCGTGGTGCCCACCAAGTTCTCTCAGGAAAAGCAGACGCTGATGCGCGCGCTCGGTGCGGAGATCGTCAACACGCCGCGGGAGGGCGGCATGCTGGGCGCTGCGGACAAGGCGGAGGAGCTGCGCGCCTCTATCCCCGGCGCCGTCATTCTGGGCCAGTTCAAAAACCCGGCCAATCCCCTCTCCCACTATGAGACCACCGGCCCGGAGATCTACCGGGATCTGAATGGAAAGATCGACTTTTTTGTCGCCGGCGCGGGCAGCGGCGGTACCTACACCGGCGTCGTGAAATATCTGAAAGAACAGGATCCCTCGATCCGCGGCGTGTTGGCCGATCCCCTGGGCTCGACCATCGGCGGCGGTGAGCACGCAGACTACGATATCGAAGGGATCGGCAACGACTTCATCCCAGACACCATGGACATCACGCTGGTGGACCAGGTGATCAAGGTCAGCGATGCGGAAGCCTTCTTTGAAGTCAAGGAGCTTGCGGCCAAAGAAGGTCTTATCGTCGGGACCTCCTCCGGCGCGGCGGTCGTCGCCGCCAAAAAGCTGATCGAAAGCGGGGCCCGCGGCAACATCGTCACGCTGCTGCCCGACCGGGGCGAACGGTATTTCAGCAAGCATCTGTATGATTGAAGGAGACGGAGATATGGAATTTTACGTGGAACAGGCCGTGCTGGACGCGGGCGTCAAGATCCTGTTTGCCGCCGTGTACGGGATCGACAATCACGGAGAGGACCCGGCGTGGGCCGCTTATCGCGAAAAGCGGCTGGCGGAGCTTTATGCGGAATATGAGACGCTGGAGATCCACGAGGACCCGATCCTCGAGGGCTTCAACATCCTGCATGACAAGACCGGCGTGAAACGGCGCAAGAACATCCCCGCCAGCGAAAATCTGATCAAGCTGCTCAAGAAAAACCACGGCATGTTTTACATCAACCAAGCGGTGGATATCTATAACCTGATCTCGCTCGAGAGCAAGCTGGCCCTCGGCGCGCACAACATCGACCGCGTGGACGGGAACGTCACCCTGCGCTTCACCGACGGGAGCGAGCGCTTCGTTCCCATCGGGCAGACGGAGCCGATCCCCGTGGCCGCACACGAGTACAGCTACTGCGACGACGCAAACGAGGTGCTCTGCCGGCTGGAGATCCGCCAGGTGGAGAAGACCAAGGTATGTGGAAGTATCTGGACAAGCGGTCGGCAACGATCGCGGCGATCAAGGATTACGAATCCATGCAGTTCATCATCAACAGCACCGACGATGAGATCAAGCGGGTGCATGAGAAGATGACCAGCGTCGGCAGCCCGAAGTGGGACGGCATGCCGCGTACCCATAACCCGCAGGCCGGTGAAGAGCGCATCCTGAAGGCCATTGACGAGATCGATATTCTGAAAGAACGCTACCGGCAGGCTGTCGAGTATATGGACTGGTTCAAACCGGCTTGGGAGCAGCTCTCTGACGATGACCGGTACTGCATTGAGACCTTTTACGGTGATGGCAATACCTACGGCAGCAGCGCGGCCTACTATATAGCGGAGTACCTGCACGTCGAGCAGGCCACCGCATACAAGCGGAAAAACCGTGCGCTGGACCGGCTGACGGTGCTGCTGTTCGGCAAGAGCTGAGTTTCGTGTCCAAAATCGTATAAACTGTCCCTTGAGAAACATGATATGCTTGTATCATGAAAAAATGCGCGGGAGCCTCGGGGGAAAACCTCGAGGCTTCTGCTATTGAAGGAGAATCACTATGTTTGAAAAAGTCAACCCCTCTCATCCCGACAAGCTGTGCGACCGTATTGCCGGAGCCATCGTGGATCTCGCATATGCCCAGGTTGCCGATCCCCGCATCGCCGTGGAGGTTCTTCTGGGCCACGGTATCTGCCACGTCATCGTGGAGACGGACATCTCCATCCCATTCTATGAGATTGAGGCAGCAGTCAACCGCATCGCCGGAAAGGTCGCTGTGGACTATGTGGAGGTGGCGCAGGATCGCCATCTGGCCAAGAATCAGGAGCACGGCTTCCGCTGCGGTGACAACGGCATCTTCAAAGGTGTGCCGGTGACCGAGGAGCAGAAAAAGCTGACAGGCATCGCCAAGGACATCTACGGCAAGTATAGCTGTGACGGGAAATACATCCTTGACGGCGATCGGCTGATCCTCTGCCAGAGCAATGCCGCTACAGAGGAACTGCGTGCTGCTTATCCGGCAGCGGAGGTAAATCCTCTGGGCGACTGGACTGGCGGTCCCGATGTGGACACCGGTGCTACCAACCGTAAGCTGGGCAGCGACATGGCGGATAGCGTTACCGGCGGCGGTCTGCACGGGAAGGATCTCAGCAAGGCAGACGTCAGCGTGAACATCTGGGCATGGCTCAAAGCACAGGAAACCGGAAAGCCAGTAGAGGTCTGCTGCGCCATTGGCGATGATCAGGTTGGCGGTGTTCCGTTCAGTGAGATGGTCGAGACCGCACGC
>JAFUUR010000005.1 GCA_017477695.1 Oscillospiraceae bacterium
CACGAGACCTCGAACGTTGCCGCGCTGCAGAGTCACCTGCAGGAAGCGGGCGTGCATTACGTGGATCTGTACGCCGCCCTTGCGGATGGGCCCGTGCGGTACTACCGGACGGATTCGCACTGGACAGCGCAGGGCGCCGCCATAGCGGCCGACCGGCTGCTCGCCGCCGCGGGCGTTGCGAGCGATTACGTGGAAGGCCCCTTTGCCGTCGACGGTACGCGCCGGGGCGACCTGTACGAGATGCTCTACCCCGCCGCCGCGGGCGCGGAGAACGAGGTGCTCTATGCCGGCATGCTCGGATACGAGACGCGCTCTGATCCGAACGACGGCAACGCCATCACGATCGAGACTGACCGCGACGGCGCGCAGGGCGGCCTCCTCTGCTGGCGCGATTCCTTCGGCGTCGCGCTCTATCCCTATCTGGCTGACAGCTTCGGCCACGCGGTCTTTTCCCGCGCCGCCGTGTACGACTTCACCAAATACGATCCGCAGGAGTACGACGTGGTCCTGATCGAGATCGTCGAGCGCAATCTGCCACGACTTGCAGAAGACTGCGCTGTATTTTCAACCGATTGAAAGAAGGTAACGCCTATGAATACCTACAAAAGGCTCCTCGTCTCGCTTCTGGTCCTGCTGCTCGCCGCATGTCTCTGCTCCTGCGGTGAAGCCCCCGCGCCCGCTGCGACGCCCGCTCCCACGGCGGCTCCCGCCATGAGCGCCGCCCTGCCCGACGCCGGCCTGCAGAAAGCGGAGAGCGCCGCCGAGACGGTCGAAGCGACGGTCGACGAAGCGGCAAAGGAGACGGCCGAGAGCCTGATCGACGAGAGCGTGGACGCTCTTTATTCCGCCATCGGCAAGCCTGCGGACAGCAGCTACGCTCCGAGCTGCCTGGGCCCGGGGGAGGATGGAGAGCTCTATTACGAGGGCTTCACCGTCTATACCTATAAGGAGGGCGACTCTGAGGTCGTCGTAGACGTACAATAAGATGGAGAAAACGGGAAAGAACGGTATACGGATCTTACGCCTCGCGCTGGAACTGCTGCTGATCGCCGCGCTGGTCTTCGTGCTGGTACGGGACGCGCAGCAGCGCAGGCGTGACGCGGCCGAACGGGCGGTCTCCGTCAGTTGGTATATGCCGGACGGCGAGGTCCGGCAAGACTCGCTGCCGCAGGGCAGTCTGCTCACGCTTCCCGAGGCCGAAGCGCTCGATGGGTATACCTTTATCGGCTGGCGGGACAGCCGTGGCAATCTGGAGGAGAGGCGGCAGCTCACAGTCTATGAGGACTGTGCCTACGCCGCCGTATACGCCATGGCGCTGGAGACGGACGAGCACGTCCCCTATCTGGATCTCGGCGAGGGAGGTCTCTTCCATCCGAAAGAAGCCCTCACCCGGCGCGACGCCGCCGTGATGCTTTACCGCCTGCTGCATACGGATCTCGTCGGCAGCGGCACGTTCGCCGACGTTGCGGAGGATGACCCCTGCTTTGCTGCGGCCGCCACGCTGAAGACGCTCGGCGTCGTCGACGGCAGCCGCTTCCATCCGGACGAGGCGATCACCCGCGGGGAGCTCCTGCAGATGCTCGCCGCCCTCTATCCCGCGGCGGAGCAAAGCTACGAGTATTCCGACCAGCGCAGCGGCGACGCGTATTATCCCGCTTTCTGTCTGGCCATGGAGCGCGGCTGGATCGACAAAGCCGACGCCGCCGATCCCGACGGTCTCATTACCCGGGCGGAGACCGCCCGCCTCATGAACCGCCTGCTCGGCCGCAGCGACGCGATCGACGATCCCACCTCGATGGTCGGAACCATCCTGGACCTGTCGTTCCGTGACCCGGACTTCCGGGACGCCGCGGAGGCGTCCATCCCCCATGAAAGTGACGGCGATCGCTGGACCGAGAGCGAGCCCCTGCCCGTGCGCGATCCGGGCTTCTTCTTCGTGGGCGGCCGTCTGCACTGCATCGACGAGGACGGCTCTCCTCTGACCAATACGGAGCTGGGCGCGCTAAGCTTCAACGCTAACGGTGAAGTCTCCAGCGGCGATGCGGCGCTCGACGCGCTGCTCGTGCAGGCGATCCAGACACAGGTCGGCCAGCCGAAGTACAAAAACATGGAGCAGCTCAAGCTGCTGTTCAACTATGTTGTGGAGCATTTCACCTACCTGCGGCGGAGCATGTATGAGTCCGGCGAGACCGGCTGGGAAGCGGAGGAGGCCTACGTCATGCTCACCACCGGCAAGGGCAACTGCTACAACTACGCCGCCCTGTTCGGTGAATTCGCGCGCTTCCTCGGCTTTGACGCGAAGATCTACAGCGGGACCGTTTACCAGCGGGACGCCGACCTTGACACCGTTGAGGGCAATCGGCACAAAGCCCGTACGCCTCACGCCTGGGTGGAGATCGAGATCGACGGCGAGAACCGCCTGTTCGACGCGGAGTATCAATACGCCTTCTTCGGCAACGGGGACGCGGCCAATTTCTTCAACCGCGGCTCCGGGACCTACAAGCAGTTCGGCTACCTGTACTGAAAAACACACCATTACGGAGGTGCGCCATGACTTACGATTTTGACGAGATCATCGACCGAAGAGGCACGAACGCCCTCAACACCGACGGCTTTCGCGGCTATATCTTCCACGCGGGCCCCGAGAAGGTCTTCCCCTTCAAGGACGAGGAATTCGTCCGCATGTGGGTGGCGGACATGGAGTTCGCTACGCCACCGGAGATCTGCCAGGCGATCAAGGCCCGGGTCGACCGCCGGATCTTCGGTTATACGATGATGTATGACGACGCGTATTATCAGGCTTTCTGCGGCTGGTGCCGGGAACGCTACGGATGGGATTTCCCAAAGGAGCAGCTCTGCTTCTCCCCGGGCATCATCCCCGCCCTCTATCAGCTGGTGGAGGATCTCGTGGCCAAGGACGAGAAGGTCCTCACCATGACACCAGCCTACGGCTATTTCCTCCACGCCTGTGAGTATAACGGCGTGGCGCTCGAGGAGAGCAGGCTCGTACAGGAGGAGGGTTACTTCACCATCGACTTTGCGGATCTTGCGGCGCGTGCCGCCGACCCGCAGGTAAAGCTTCTCCTGCTGTGCAATCCCCACAATCCCTCCGGCCGTGTCTGGACGGAAGAGGAACTGCGGCGCATCGGGGAGATCGCGGTCGAAAACGATCTCTGGCTGATCTCGGATGAGATCCACTGCGACCTGGTGCGGCAGGGTATCCGCCACACGCCGATGGGCAAGGTGCTGCCGGATTACGGCAAGCTCATCACCTGCATGTCCGCCAGCAAAACGTTCAACATGGCGGGGCTCATGTTCTCCGATATCATCATCCGAGACGCGCACGAGCGCCGTCTCTTCAAGAGCCGTGACAAGATCGCCGGCATGCTCAATCCCCTGTCCATCGAAGCGCACAAGGCCGCCTACGAGTGCTGCGGCGAGTGGCTTGAGCAGCTCAGGGCTTATCTGGACGGCAACTTCCGCTATCTGGACGCTTTCCTGAAGGAGAAGCTGCCGCAGGCCATCTTCCACATTCCGGAGGCGACCTATCTCGGCTGGGTCAACATGCGCGCCTGCCTGCCCGACGTGGAGGATCTGCCGGACTTTTTTGCCAACGAGGCCGGCGTCCTGCTCGAGGGCGGAGACAAGCTGTTCGTCGGCAACGCGGAGGGCTGGATCCGGCTGAACCTCGCTATGCCGCGCTCGATCATCGAGACCGGACTGAATCGGATGTACGAAGCGATCCAAAAGCACAATGAGGAGAAATAAGATGAAAGATATTCTGTTGTTCTACCGTGACGACTGCGGCTATTGCGATAAGGCCCACCAGGCGATGGACGAGCTCTTCGCGCAGGAGCCCGCTTACCGTGAGCTGAAGATCACCCGCGTCGAGGAGACGCGGCAGCCGGACTTCGCCGACCGCTACGACTACTACGCCGTGCCCACCTTCTACGTGGACGGGGAGAAGGTCTTCGAGGCGCACATCGGCATGCGCTACGAGCAGATCAAGGCCGAGGTCAAGAACGCGCTCGACAAGGCGCTGCAGTGATCACGAAAGGATAAGGAAAAGCCGCTGCGGTTTTGAAACCGCAGCGGCTTTGTTGTCATGTGGGATATGCTCAGATATCGTGGCAGACCTTGCCGGGGTTGAGGATGCCGTCCGGGTCGAAGACCTTCTTGATCGCGCCCATCAGACCGTAGCACGTCTCGCCCACCGACTCACGCAGGTACTCCTTCTTCGCGTGACCGATCGCATGCTCGCCGGACACCTGCCCGCCGAACTCCGCGCACTTCTCGTAGCACTTGTCCATCACGAGCTTGTTCTTTTCCAGGAACTCGTCCTTCTCCATCTCGTTCGAGCAGACGTAGATGTGCAGGTTACCGTCGCCCGCGTGGCCGAACGAACGGATCCGCATCCCGTGCTCGTCGCCGACCTCGTGCACGTAGTTCAGGAAGTCAGCGATCCGCTCTACCGGCACCACCACGTCCATCTCGTCCATCAGCTTCGTGTCCGCCTCGATCGCCGTCAGAAACGCGCTGCGCGCCGCCCAGACCTTCTCCTTCTGCGTCGAAGAGTCGACCACCAGCACGTCGTACGCGCCCGTCTCCTCCGCGACCTCGGCCAGTCCGAACATCTTCTGCTCCAGGATCTCCGGGCTGTCGCCCACGCAGGTCACCAATATGTACGCGCCCGCTTCCATCCCGTTCACCACCGGCGGGAACGCCTGTTCGCCCGTATACGCCGCCGAAGAGTCCACGATGTCTCTCTCCATGAATTCGATCGACTGCGGATCCAGACCCGCCAGCTTCACCTTCGGCACCGCCGCGATCGCAGTCGCCACGTCCGCGTACGGCACGATGAAGCTCATGTCCATCTTCGGCGCCGGGATCAGCTTCATCGTCAGCTCCGTGATGATCCCCAGCGTCCCCTCGGACCCGATCATCAGGTGCAGCAGGCTGTACCCAGAGCTCGTCTTGCACACCGTGCGCCCGATCTTCACGATCTCGCCGCTCGGCAGCACCACCGTCATCGCCAGCACATAGTCCCGCGTCGTGCCGTACTTCACCGCGCGCATGCCGCCCGCGTTCGTGCTCACGTTGCCGCCTACCGTGCCCGTCTTCTCACCAGGATCGGGCGGATACATCAGCCCGTGCGTCAGCGCGTCCGCCGCCAGCGTCTGCAGCAGCACGCCCGGCTGGATGTGCACCGCCAGGTTGTTCATGTCGTACTCCAGGATCTTGTTCATCTTGCTCGTGCACAGGATGATGCCCCCGTGGATCGGCACGCAGCCGCCCACCAGGCCCGTGCCGGACCCGCGCACCGTCACCGGCAGCTTGTTCGCGCTCGCCAGCTTCATGATCGCCGACACTTCCTCCGTGCTCTGTACGAACACCACCGCCTCCGGCATGTGCTTGCCGTACAGCGGCATCTCGTCGCGCGAGTAGTCCTCGTTGATGTCTTCGCCCAGCAGGACCTGATCCGCGCCTACGATCCCTTTCAGTTCTTCCGCCAGCTCCGGCGTCAGTTTGTTGTATGCCATGTTCTCATTCTCCTTCATATATAAATTGTACTGATATAAAACAAGTGGTCTGCGAAAACGGGCCGCCCTTTATTCGGCCACGATGACCGAAATGCCGTTCGGGATGACGGTGATGGACTCCTTGCCCATCGCGCGCGCCATCGCAAGCGCCTCGTCCAGAGAGTTGGCATGCTTCATCTTCATGTCTTCGATCATGCCCTTCAGTTCGGGGCGGGTAACGAAAATGACGGTGTAGTTGTTGAGGATGCGGCAGAAGATCTGCGTCTCCCACTGGTCCGGCGTAGTCTTGTCCGCGGGCACGGTCATAATATAATCGTACAGCTCACGGGTGGTCTTGCAGTCGCGCAGCTCCTCGTACATGGACTGGCCGCCGTGGCCGTCGATGCACTCGGCGCACTCGATGATGACGCCGCCGGGATTGCAGGTCGCCTCCGCGGCGGAGATGCTCTTGGCGCACTGGTATACGTTCTGATCCAGCGGCGCGCCGCCGTTGGAGGTGATGACGATGTCGGCGTACTTCGGCGCGACGCGGGCGTAATCCATCAGGAAGTCGCAGCCCTTTCTGTGTGCCTTGACCAGATCGCCGGCGAAGGCCGCGACGGTCTTCTTGTCCTCGTCGATGACGACGTTGACGATGAACGCGAGTTTGGCCATCTGCGCCGCGGCGACCATGTCCTCGTGCATGGGGTTGCCGTCGAGCTTGCCGGTGCGGGAATTGGTGCTGTGGATGAACTTGCTGCAGTGGTTGCCCAGAACGGTGACCTGGTCGCAGATGCCGGGCAGGACGCTCTTGCGTCCGCCGGAAAATCCCGCGAAGAAGTGCGGCTCGATGAAGCCCTCGGAGACCAGCAGGTCCGCCTCGGCGGCGAGCTTGTCGATCACACAGGGGGCGCCGGACGGCAGGATGCCGACCTGGACGTTGCTCTCGGGGTTGCGGCAGTCGTGGATGACGATCTTGCTGTTCTCGTAGATCTCATCGCCCAGCTTGCTGCGCAGCTCCGCCTCCGAGGTGAGGCGGTGGAAGCCGGTGGCGACCAGCAGGGTGATGTCGATATCGGGGTTGCCGGCCTTCAGCTCGGCGAGCATGTTGGGCAGGATGTCCCGGCTCGGCACGGGTCTGGTGTGGTCGGAAATGATGATGACGCAGTTTTTCTTGCCCTTCGCCAGCTCACAGAGTCTGGGGCTCTCAATGGGGTTCTCCATCGCGGCCTTGACGATGGACAGGCCGTCGCCCTCCGCCTTCAGCTCGCCGATCTTGGAACACAGCACGTTTGCACCCGTCTCGTCGAACTCTATAAATGTCTTGCCATAGGGTATATCGATCATGGTAAAGCTCTCCTTTCAGATGGTTTTTCGGAAGGCCGCCCGTTCTCCCTCTTCTCCGGTCGGCAGGCCTTCCCGTTCTTATTTATCTTAACACACGAATTGCACAAACACAACAACAATATCGCCTTAAAATCGCTTATTTTTTGTCAAAGCATCCAAAAAATTTCCTTTTTCAGTAAAACGCGGCCCCGGTCATCCGCGCGTTCGCGGTCCGTCGTGCGGTTTCCCCGAGCGCCCTTGTCAACTCCCACAAGAATTTGAAGCATTTTTTGTGCAACATGGCGAATTGTACAAAAATTGGATTGTCAAAAAAATAATTTTTGGGCATTTCGCACATTTGCCTGTTGCATTTCGACCCCCGTGTGCTATAATGGAGGCGCAGTCGACGTAAATCAAACTACGTCTTTTTATTGTGAGAATTGGAGGGTTCAAGAAATGTATGCATTGATCGCTGCGATCCCCATCCTGCTTACCATCGTGCTGATGGTCGGCTTTGGCTGGGGCGCGAAAAAGGCACTTCCCGTATCCTGGTTCGTGGCATGTCTCGTAGCGCTTCTGGTCTGGAAACAGAGCCTCGTTGCGGTTCTGTCCTTCTCCATCAGCGGCGCGCTGAGCTCCGTCGACGTTCTGTTCATCGTCTTCGGCGCCATCCTCATCATGAACACGCTGAAGCACTCCGGCGCCGTTACCGCCATCCAGCGCGTGTTCCACACCATCTCCCCTGACCGCCGCGTGCAGGCCGTCATCGTCGGCTTCATCTTCGGTGCGTTCATCGAAGGCGCCGCCGGCTTCGGCACTCCGGCCGCTCTGGCCGGCCCGCTGCTCATCAGCCTGGGCTTCCCGCCGCTGTGCGCCGCCGTCGTCGCTCTGATCTACAACTCCGTGCCCGTCTCCTTCGGCGGCGTCGGTACCCCGACCCACGGCCTGACCACCGTCGTCACCCAGCAGGTGCAGTCGCTGGGGATCGAGCCTGAGACCTTCAAGTTCATCCTCTCCCGCTTCACCGCCATCGGTCACGCCACCGCCTGCCTCTTCATCATCTGGATCGCCCTGATGATCATGTGCAAATACTTCGGCAAGAACCGCTCCGCGAAGGAGGCCTTCGGCGCCATGCCGTTCGCCCTGTTCGTCGCCGTCGTGTTCGACTGCTTCTATCTGTTCTTCGCGCTCGTCTTCGGCGCGGACTTCCCGACCCTGATCGGCGCTATCTGCACCCTGTTCATCGCCATCTTCGCCGCCCAGAAGGGCTTCCTGATGCCCAAGGAGATCTGGGACTTCGACAGGCGCGAGAACTGGGATAAGTCCTGGCTGAGCCTGCAGGAAGTCAAGGAAGACAAGGACAACGGCATGAGCGCCGGCCTCGCCTGGACCCCCTACGTCCTCATCGCGGCGATCCTGGTCATCACCCGTCTGCCCTACCTGCCCGTCAAGGCGTGGCTCAACTCCCACTGCATCGTTTCCATCAACAACATCTTCGGCGTCCAGGGCAGCAGCTGGGCCTGGAAGGTCGCCAACAACCCCGGCCTCATCCCCTTCCTGCTGATCGTCTTCGTCACCTTTGCCCTGCATAAGGTCAAC
>JAFUUR010000041.1 GCA_017477695.1 Oscillospiraceae bacterium
ATTCCTCCGGGGAACGGTTCCAGGTGGTAGGCATGGCTTCCATCTCCTGTTTCTGTAGTGTTGAAAATGATCGTCTACTATTATAATGTTGTCGTTTCCTTCCGTCAAGATAAAAGGTCGCATCCGGCAGACGCGACCTTTCCTAATTTACCGGCCCCGGCGGGGGAGGGGCGGACGGCAGCAGCCTCCCCGGCGGGGCATGAGGGGCAGCCCGGCCTTCTCCGCCAGGGTGCCGGCGGAGCGGGTGCCGGACACCCGGGCCCAGACCGCGTCGAAGCGCCGGAGCTGCCGCGCCGCCTCCCGTTCGGAAAAGCGCTCCATGACCATCCCTCCCGCGCCATCCTATTCGCGCACTTGCAAAGCGGTGCAAAGTGTGCGATAATACTTTTATTAGATAAGAACGCGCGAAGAAAAACGAGCGGAGGTGGCTTGCGCAATGGCGAGGTTTTTCATGGCGGGCTCCAACATCCGGGGCGGCACCGCCGTCATCCACGGGCGGGACGCGGAGCACGTGCACGTGCTGCGGCTGCGCCCGGGGGAGGACGTGATCATCTGCGACGGCGAGGGCACGGACTATAAGTGCCGCCTGGTCAGGGCCGACCGGGAGGAGGCCGAGGCGGAGGTGCTCGAGGTCGTGCGCTGCCCTGCGGAGCCGAGCGTCGCGGTGACGGTGCTGTGCGGCCTGCCGAAGGGCGAGCGGAGCGACTATATCGTGCAGAAGTCCGTCGAGGCGGGCGCGCGGGAGATCCTGTTCTTCCAGGCCAAGCGCTGCGTCGCGAAGATGGAGAACGCGGAGAAGAAGCTCGACCGCTGGCAGAGGATCGCCGAGGAGGCGGCCAAGCAGTCCGGCCGGGGGATCATCCCGAAGGTGGGCTGGGCCGGCGAATTTGCCGACATGCTCGACCGCGCGGTGCACACCGAGCTGCCCCTGTTCCTGTACGAGACGGGGGAGCGCGAGCCGCTCAACGCGGTGCTCGAGGCGAACAAGACCACCGCCAGCGCGGCGATCGTCACCGGGCCGGAGGGCGGCTTCGAGGAGTACGAGGCGAAGCTCGCGCGCATCGCGGGGCTGCACGTGTGCTCCATGGGCGAGCGGATCCTGCGCTGTGAGACGGCGCCCGTCGTGGCGCTGACGGCGCTGATGTATGCGACGGGGAACCTGTCCTGAGCGCGGCGCGCAGGCGTATATCGACCGACCGACGGGCCATATACGCTATAATGACGATGAGAAAATAGAAGGCTTTACAAAAGCGCTCAATGAAATCTGCGAAAGGTATGGTGCAACGTGGAAGGAGCTTTAAAAAAGAATGAGATGCCGGACTATCCTGATATCATTCCGACGTTCCCCGGTCTCACGCAGGAGGAACTTCGTGCGTTAGCTGATCAAGCGATTAAAGAAGACGAGGGGATGACTGGGTGGCCGGACGTTTGAGGAAACGCCATGTCCCTTGAATATACCATCATCGACAACTCGAAAGAAGTGTTAGACGCCCTTGAGCGCCAGATAGAAGCTGGCCTTGAGTCGATCGGCATCCAAACGGTAGAATACGGGGAGCGAAAGCTCCCCGGTCTTTTTTTGCGCGGAACGTACCGCACGCGGCGGGAGGCGTACGGTACGTATGGGGAAGAACGACAAAAACGACAAGGATATTGTGGAAAATTAAAAAAAAAAAATAGGGGGCGCACAAAAAACTGTTGAAAATCACAAGGTATGACGGTATAATCTTTCTTGGTGTATTTTGCCATCGCCATTAAGACCGCGTTAGCAAAAAATTAAAATAAAGGAAAGCGTACGCAAACAGAAGGAGGCAAAACTATGAAGCTGAAAAGACTGCTCGCATTCGTGCTTGCGTTTGCGATGATGTTCAGTCTCGGCACGCCCGCCTACGCAACGGGCGACACCGGGGTGACCGTCGTCACGGCGCAGGATGACGATACGGGCGAGGTACAGAACGCGGCGGAGACGCCGACGGAGGATCCGAGCGGGGAGACCCGGACCGGGTCGTCGTCGGACGATCCGGCGCAGGACGAGGACCCCGTCGTGGAAGACGAGCCGACGCGCGGCGTGACGGACGGCGACGAGCCGACCGAGCCGACCGGCGGCGACGTGCCGACGGTGACGAAGTATACCGTCACCTTCGACAGCGACGGCGGCAGCGCGGTCGCGGCGCAGGAGGTCGAGGAAGGCCAGACTGCGACGAAGCCCGCCGACCCGACGCGGGACAACTACGAGTTCCTCGGCTGGCTTGACGAAAACTGGGATCCGTACGATTTCGATACGCCCGTCACGGCGGATATCGAGCTGACGGCGGAGTGGAAAGTGATCGTCGCCGCGAAGATCGGCGACACGCCGTACGCGACCCTCGGGGCAGCGCTCGATGCCGCGCAGACCGGCGACACGATCAAACTGCAGGCCGATTATGATCTGGCGGATGATGAAGATTATTATCCGTACTATACTTCGGACGCGGGGTTTGACTCTGTCACCTTCGATCTGGGCGGACATACGCTCAGAGGGTATTTCAACATCGACGCGGGCAGCGTTACGATTAAGAACGGCGATACGGATGATACCAATTTCTTCGTATCTGGCAATGGCGTACTTACCATTGCGGCCGATACGGTCGTCGGCAACGACGTTTCCGTTGAAGAAAACGGCACGCTCAATGTTTACGGTACGATCAACAGCGACGTTACCGCAGGCAACAGCGCTACCGTTAACGTTTTCGACGGCGGAAAACTTGCGGGCGAGAATCAGGGCATAGACGTTGCCGAGCAGGCCACGCTGAACGTCACCGGCGGCCAGATCTCAAAGGTCTTTGTACACGGGTCTGTTAAGAATGGCGAATCTGCCGTCTTAAACGTCACCGGCGGTAAAGTCGGCGAAATGAAAGTGACAGATAATTTTTCTGTGACTATCTCCGGCGGCGAGATCGGCAGCTTTGAGCAGTGGAAGAATCTCGATTCGGACGCGTGCGAAGCGAGCATCACCGGCGGCACCTTCACGGGCACTTTCGAGAGCGACATGGAGGGCATCGTCTCCGGCGGTACGTTCGCCGAGGCGCCCGACCCGGCGGTGCTTGCCGCAGGCTATGAGCTCCACGCGAACGCCGACGGCAGCTACACCGCCCGCGTTGAGAGCTGGGACGTGACGTTTGACGCTGACAACGGGACCGATCCGGTCGTCGTTGCTGTCGCAAAGGGCAGTGCCGTAGCCGAGCCCGAAGCCCCCACCAAGGACGGCTATAAGTTCAAGGGCTGGTACCTCAACGGTGCGGCTTACGACTTCAACACGGTCGTGACGGCGGATATCACCCTGACCGCGCAGTGGCAGGAAGTCGTCTACACGGTGCAGGTCGGCGAGACGAAGTACGAGACGCTCGCCGAGGCTGTCGCTGCGGCGAACAGTGGCGATACGGTCAAGCTGCTGGCGGATATCGTGCTGACGGACGGGTATAACAGTGACAGCAGCACGGGGCGCTTCCCGATCGGCAAGTCGCTGACGATCGACGGCGACGGGAAACAGATCACCGTTTCCAAGCGCGGCTTCGGCGTCGGCGTCGGAGCCAGCGAGAAGATCGACGTAACCTTCAAAGACGTAACGATCATCAACACCTCTGCACAAGGCCGCTGCATCGACACCCGCGGCAATCTGAACAGCCTGACGCTTGACGGCGTCACACTGAAAACACCGAATACTGCAACGCAGCCGCTCACCATCGGCGGCAGCCAGAGCACGCCTGCCACGGTCACCATCAGGAACAGCACCATCCAGACCATGGAGGATGGGAGCTATGGTTATGCCATCACCACCTTCAACCCGGTGAACATGACCGTTACCGGCAGCACCATCAAGGGCTGGGCCTGCTTTAACATCAAAGGACCCGATGGCTCTGCGGGTTCCGCCGGCTCCGTCATCACGGTGACCGGCAGCACGCTGGAATCCACAAATATTTATTCAGGCGCGAGCAACGCTTTCGGACTTGTTAAGATCGAGGACGATAACGTCAGCGTCAGCATCACCGGGTCGACGATCAACGTCAACGGTGCAAACAACACGCAGGCGATCGTAAGCTACGATTCAGATACGTTGACTGATTGCGTTGTTGAGCTTGGCAGCGGCAATAACGTTACGCTGGAAGGCGCGGCTGATTTCGTAACCAATGCCGGCGACTCCAATAAGCTGCTCGTCTCCGGCGGTACCTTCAACGTGGAGGTCCCCGAAGACGTCTGCGCCGCGGGCTTTGCTCCCAAGGCCAACGGCGACGGCACCTACAGCGTCGTCGAGGTGGTTGGAGTGACCTTCGATCCGGCCAACGGCGGCGAGGCGACCAAGGTTCTGGTCGAACCCGGCCAGAAGGTCGCGGCGCCCGAGGATCCGACCTGGACCGGCAAGGGCTACTTCCTCGGCTGGTATGACGGCGAGACCGCGTTCGATTTCGACACGGCGATCACCGGAGCGAAGACCTTGACGGCCAGATGGCTGACGCTGTCCGCCTATGAGACGACGCTTTACGTGAATGACCTGGTCGAGATCGCGGTCAACAACTTTGACCTGCCCGAGGGCATCACCTTCGGGTGGAAGTTTGCCCCGAGTGCGACGATCGGCTCCGGCGGCTGGGATAAGGCGACGGGCACCGGTAAGGCCTACGGCAAGGCGGCAGGCACCGGCACCGCCACGATGCAGATCAAGGACAGCGCCGGCACCGTACTGACCGAGCTGGTCTGCGAGCTGAGCGTGAAGGACGTCGCGGCCCGGGTGGACGGCATCGAGTATACGACCGCGCAGATCGACGAGGCCGTGAACGCGGCGATCGCCGGCGGCAAGGTCCTCGAGGTCTACACGACCAACGGGAGAGTCACCCTGAACGAGGGCGAGACGCTTATGGTCAAGGCCGCGGACAACCGCGGACAGGGCAAGGTGACCGTGTCGGCGCCCGCCGCGACGGCGGAGGCGCTGTACGAGATCACGAGCGTCAAGAACGATGAAACGGGTGTTACGACTTACTCCTGCGTAAACACCGGCACACCGAGCGTAGAGATCACCATCGGCGAAACCGTGAGCTACGCGGGCGCGCTGAACATGAATAAGGTCGGCACGTACAAGCTGCTGAAGGATCTGACCGTCGCACAGGCTACAGCCTCCGCCAAGGGCGCCGTGACGCTGGATCTCAACGGCAAGACCTTGACCGTGACCGGCGATGAAGCGGGCATCTTCGTATATCCCGCATTGACCGGCACCGCCACCACGCTGACCATCACCGGCGACGGCAAGGTCGTCGTCGCGGACGGCGCGGATGCGATCGCCGTTTGGGCAAGCCGCAGGGGCGAGGTCATCATCGAGAACGGTGAATTCGTGGGCGCCGCCGTAGCGGTATATACCAGCGACAGTGCAAAGGTCACCGTCAACGGCGGTACGTTTAAGGTCAATGAAGCGGACAAGACCTTCGTGCTCAACCGTCAGGACGGCTCTGCGAGCACCATCACCGTCAATTACGGCACGTTCTATGGGTTCGATCCCGCGAACAACGCCGCGGACGGTGCGAATACCAATTACGTAACGGCGGACAACAAGATCGTCGTGGCCGATGACGCGGCCGGTACTTACACGGTGTACGACGCCGTGACGGTCACCTTCGACGCGGACAACGCCGACGATGATTCCGACGTCACGACCGTCGAGGTCGGTAAGGGCACGGCGGTCGCCGCACCCGATCCGGCCCCCACCAAGGAAGGCTTTGCGTTCGCGGGCTGGTACCTTGACGTGGACGATGAAGAGCCCTACGATTTCAGCACGCCGGTCGCGGGCGACATCACCCTGACGGCTGTGTGGGCCGCGTACGTCGCCAAGGTCGGCGACGAGGTGTTCACTTCTCTCGCCGAGGCGATCAACGCGGTCGAGAACGGCGGGACAATCGAGCTGCTGGCTGGCGAGGAACCGGACGGCTATTATGAGGACATTTTCGAAGCGGATATTCCGGCAGGCGCTTCCTTTACGATCGACCTGGGCGGGAATTATCTCTCCGGCTCTATCGGGATCGCCGACGCCACCGTGACCATCCGCAATGGCTTGACTGACAGCAATCTGGAAGTCAGCGGCGGCACGCTGACCATTGCAAGCGACGTTGTCGTGGAGAATTCTCCCGCGGTCACCGGCACCGGCACGCTGAACATTTACGGTACCGTCACATACGGGATCAACGTGACCGGGGACGGCACGCTCAACGTCTATGACGGCGCGGTGATCCATGATCCCGAGTCTGCGGTTGAGATCGAAATCTCCAGTGAAAACGGTACGGTCAACGTATACGGCGGGCAGATCGACGCGATCTTTACTGCAGCGGACAGCCCCACCGTGAACATCGAGGGCGGCGAGATCGGCTCCGTCAGCATCGGACAGAGCAATGTAAAGTCTACCCTTACAGTCAGCGGCGGCAAGATCGGCAGCCTGGAGATCACCACGGATGCGGAATCCTGCGACGCCAGCATTACCGGCGGTGAGATCGGCTCCGTCAGCAGCGATGACGTTGTCGGCTTCATTACCGGCGGTACGTTTGGCTCAGAGATCCCCGAGGAGCTCTGCGCCGAGGGCTACGCGCTGAAGGACAACGGCGACGGCACTTACAGCGTCGTCGGTCTCGTGACGGTGACCTTTGACACGGACGGCGGCAGCGAGGTCGCCCCCGTGCAGGTTCTCACTGGCGAGACGGTGAAGAAGCCGACGAACCCGACCAAGGCCGAATACGTGTTCGGCGGCTGGTATCTCGGCGAGACGGCGTATGACTTCAGCACGCCCGTCACCGAGGATATCACGCTGACGGCCACCTGGACCGAGGCGGCGATCGAATACACCTCGGCAAGCGGCGCGGTGAGCTACAGCGCTTCTCTGCCCAGCGCTTTCAGCAGCGGCACGTATAAGCTGTTGAAGGACGTGACGCGCACGACGCGCATGGCACCGGGCATTTTGGCCAGCAACGTGACGCTCGACCTGAACGGCCACACCCTGACCTCCACGGCGAGCGATTGCGGGATCCTGCTCAGCCGCGCGGGCACCGCGGCCAGCCACAAGAGCTTTGCCATCGTTGACACCAGCGACGCCAAGGGCGGCAAGCTGGTCGTCTCGGCAAGCGCTTCCGCGGCCATCCAGGCACAGGGCAAGTATAACGACATCACGATCGGCGAGGGCGTGACCATCGACGGCGGCTGCGTCGCAGTCCTGTCCGAGAATCAGACCCTGACGGTCAACGGCACCATCAACGGCGGCGACGACTTCGCGATCGCGACCAACGGCAGCAGCACGAAGGACGCCACCATCAACATCAACGAGGGCGCGGTGCTCACCTCGAACATCACCGCCGTCTATCTGCCCGGCACCGGGACGACGAACGTCAGCGGCGGCAGCATCACCGGCGCGACGGCGATCTACCAGAAGTCCGGCACGCTGAACGTCAGCGGCGGTACGATCACCGGCACGGGCGCAGCGGCGGAGTATACGTATAACGGCAACGGCGCGAACGCCACGGGCGACGCGATCGTGGTCGACAGCTGCGGCTATCCCGGCGGCACGCCGACGACGGCCATCACCGGCGGCACCATCACGAGCGCCAGCGGCGCTGCGATCGGCGACTACGTCTACGGCGAGAACGAGGCGGCAGACGTCACCTCCACGAACCCCGAGCTCGCGCTGAACGAGGGCTGGAAGTGGGTCGAAAACGGCGCGGTTTACAAAGCGGCCAAGTTCTACACGGTGACCTTCGTCAACGGCGAGGAAGAGCTTGAGGTCATCGAAGTCCTCGACGGCGAAGCGGTCGCCGAGCCCGATCCGGCTCCCACGAAGGAAGGCCACACCTTTGCCGGCTGGTTCCTGGATGAGAGCGAGACGGCCTACGACTTCACCGCGCCCGTCACCGGGAGCATCACGCTCACGGCGAAGTGGGATATCAACACCTACACGGTGACCTTCGACTCCAACGGCGGCAGCGAGGTCGCGGCGCAGACGGTCGAGCACGGCCAGACTGCGACCGAGCCCGAAACGCCCACGCGCGAAGGCCCCTACGTGTTCAGCTCCTGGCAGCTGAACGGCAAGAAGTTTGCGTTCACCACGCCGATCACCGAGGACATCGTCCTGACGGCGAAGTGGACGGATGCGGTCGCGAAGGTCGACGACACCTATTACACGTCGCTTTCCGCCGCGATCAGCGCGGTGAAGGGCACGACCGGCAAGACGATCGTCCTGGTGAAGGACCTGAGCCTGACCGGCGTCCTCAACCGCTTCACCCTGGGCACGGATCAGGACTTCACGCTTGACATGGGCGGCCATACGCTGACCATGAACGGCGCGTACACCACGCTCAACGGCGCGAAGCTGACCGTGACCAACGGCACGATGCTCGTCAAGGGCAACATGAGCCAGCAGTTCATCGTGAATTCCGGTGAGCTGACGATCACGGAAAGCGCGACGATCCAGGCTTCCGGCACGGTCTCCCCGATCGCCGTCTTCGGGCCTGCGACCGTGAACACGGCCGGCACGCTGATCGCCGAGAACAGCTTTGCCATCGCGGGCAACGGCTCCGCGGGCAAGGGCGGCTACACGATCAACGTCACCGGCGGCACCGTGAGCTCGGCCAACGCCCCGGCGATCTACCATCCGAACACCGGCACGGTCAACGTCACCGGCGGCACTGTCACCGGCACGACGGCTATCTACCAGAAGGCCGGTACGCTGAACGTCAGCGGCGGCACGATCACCGCCACCGGCACTGCGGCGGACTATACTTATAACGGCAACGGCGCGAACGCCACGGGCGACGCGATCGTGGTCGACAGCTGCGGCTATCCCGGCGGCACGCCGACGACGGCCATCACCGGCGGCACCATCACGAGCGCCAACGGCGCTGCGATCGGCGATTACGTCTACGGCGAGAACGAGGCGGCAGACGTCACCTCCACGAACCCCGAGCTCGAGCTGAACGAGGGCTGGAAGTGGATCGAGGACGGCGCGGTTTACAAAGCGGCCAGGTTCCACGTCGTGACCTTTGACATCGACGGCGTGCAGACCACGGCCGAAGTCGTAGAGGGCGAAGCGGTCGCGAAGCCCGAGGATCCGGCGAAGACCGGACACACCTTCGCAGGCTGGACGCTGAACGACGCGGCGTATGACTTCACCGCGCCCGTCACCGAGGACATCACCCTCACGGCGAAGTGGGATATCAACGAGTACGCCATCACC
Source organism: Oscillospiraceae bacterium (assembly GCA_017477695.1). Lineage (GTDB taxonomy): Bacteria > Bacillota > Clostridia > Oscillospirales > Oscillospiraceae > Limivicinus. Next base: position 9,230 of record JAFUUR010000041.1, read on the forward strand.
TACGTGGTGGACGGCGAGGAGTACGCGAGCTACACGCTGGCCTACGGCTCCGAGACCACCAAGCCCGCCGATCCCACCAAGACCAACTACATCTTCACCGGCTGGACGCCCGAGGTCGCCGAGACGGTGACGGAGGACGCCACCTACACGGCCACCTGGAAGGGCGTGCCCAGGACCGTCATCTACATGGACGGCATGGGCAACATCCTGGCGCTGATCGCCACGGAGTACGGCGCCGAGACGCCCGAGCTGCCGAGCGACGTCGAGCTTCCGACGGAGCGCGCCGGCTACCGCCTGGCCGACAGCATGTGGACGCCTGACATCGCGGAGACCGTCAACGGCAACGCGGTGTACATGCTTAACTGGATCCCGGTCGTCACGGTCACCCTCGTCAACGACGAAGCCGTGAGCACCGTCACCATCGACAGAGACACCGCGCTGGGCGACAAGCTCCCCGCGGATCTGACCAAGGAGGGCAGCAGCTTCCTCGGCTGGTTCGACGGCAACAACCAGGTCGACGCGGACACCGTGATCACCGCGAGCGTCACCCTGACGGCGAAGTGGGAGATCAACAAGTACACCATCACCTTCGTGGTGGACGGTGTGGAGACCAGCAGCCAGCAGGCCTACGGCACCGAGACCGTGAAGCCCGCCGATCCGACGAAGGAAGGCAGCACCTTCCTCGGCTGGACGCCCGCGGTCGCCGCGACGGTGACGGGCGACGCCACCTATACGGCCACCTGGGCCGGCACGGTGTGGACGCTGACGACGCCTTACACGCCGAGCGCTACGGTGACGGCGGATGGCGCGACGTTCAATGCGTTCGAGCTTGTGTGGTACGCGAAGGATACGAGCGTCGGCCGTTACCAGGACGGCTGGTGGGTCGGCATGCTGTTCACGGCGCCGGACGCCGTGACGGCGGAGAACATCGCCGCGACTACCTACAGCAACAACGGCGGCGAGACCTGGAAGTCCTTCAACAACGCGAAGGACAGCAAGCCCGGCGAGTTCCCGGCCTACATGCAGGCATGGCTGCCTGTGGATCCGGCGAGCGTTGAGACTGCGATCAATGACGGCACCGTCCTGCAGTGGACTTACAAGTTCGCCTGGGACGGCAACCAGGCGACCGCGCAGACCTTCGTGATCACGGTGGATCCGCAGAACGTGACGCTGACCAAGGACGGCGCAGTAGAGATCAAGACGGTCGACGGCGAGATCGTCGACAAGAACGCGTACTTCAACGTGACGTTCGACGCGGCCGGCGGCAGCGAGGTCGATGCGCAGAGCGTGCGGTACAACACGGCTGCGGCCAAGCCCGCCGATCCGACCAGGGAAGGCTACCGCTTCCTCGGCTGGTACGTCGGCGAGACGGCCTATGACTTCACCGCGCCCGTCACGGCGGACGTGGCTCTGACGGCGAAGTGGGAGTACACGGTCTGGACGATGACGGCGATCACCGACAACGCCAACGGCGTGAACGGCGCCAGCCAGATCATCTTCCGCGACACGAACGCCATGACGGCGAACTGGTCCGCGAAGGACGAGGAAGCCGGCCGCACGGAAGACGGCTGGTGGTTCGGCGTGAAGTTCACCGCGCCGAGCGCCGGGATCGTGGAGAGCGCGACCTATACGACCAACGGCAGCGCCGCGAAGTCCTTCAAGCAGTTCAAGGACGGCGAGGACTGGATGGGCGCGTGGGGCTTCGTGAACGAGGAGATCGTGGCGACCGCGCTGCAGCACGGCGGCTATGCCGGTTACACCTACATATTCTACAATGAC
>JAFUUR010000042.1 GCA_017477695.1 Oscillospiraceae bacterium
CGCGCCCAGGTCCGGCCGCTCGTAGGCGATCTCGCCGAAGCGCGGCATCTCGTCCTCCTGCGCGCGCCCCTCGCCGCCGCCCGGCGCCGCGCACCCGCACAGCAGGAGCAGCGCCAGCAGCACGGCCACAGCGGTACAAACTCGTCTCATGCCTTCCCCTCCCGGTCTTTTCTGGGCTGATTGTATCATATCCGCCCCGATATGAAAAGCGGCAAACTTGCGCGCCGTCCCTTGCATTTGCGCCCGCTACGCCGTATAATGGCCGTAACAAGGCACGAAGGAGGTCCCCTCTGTGAGTGATATCTACGTGACCGGGCACCGCAACCCGGATACCGACGCCATCGTCGCCGCCATGTCCTACGCGCACCTGCGCAACGCCCTGGGCGACCGGGAATACAAGGCCGTGCGCATCGGCGGCGTGAACGACGAGACCCAGCGCCTGCTCGACCATTTCGGCATGGAGGCGCCGCCTCTGGTCAAAAACATGCGCACCCAGGTGCGCGATCTGGACTACGACCGCACCCCCGCGCTCAACAGCTCCGTCACCATGAGTCTCGCCTGGCAGACCATGCGCGACAGTTCGATCAACGCCGTCCCCATCGTGGACGATGACGGCAAGCTCTTCGGCATGCTCTCTGCGGGCGATCTCGCCGCCTACGACATGCAGACCATGTACGAGAACCGGATCGAGGATCTGCCGCTTTTCAACCTCATCAGCGTCCTCGAGGGCACGCTCGTCAACGAATACAGCACGCAGATCAGCAGCGTGACGGGCGAGCTGTTCATCACCATCCCCCAGAATTACGACGATCCCGCGCTGACCCGGCGCGAGAGCATCCTCATCTGCGGCGACCAGCCGGAGGTCATCGAGCGCGCCATCGCGGCCGGCGTGCAGTGCCTCATCATCTGCCGGGCGGATATCCGCCCCGAATGGGCCGAAGTCACCGATACCTGCATCATCTCCACCCCGCTGAGCGCGCGGCGCGTCTCGCGCGTCATCTACCTGGCCCTGCCCGTCGGGCGCGTCAGCCAGCGCAAGGATATCATCTTCTTCCATCTGAGCGATTATCTGGACGACGTACGCGAGCAGATGCTGAAAAGCCGCTACCGCAGCTACCCCATCCTGGACGAGAACGACCAGGTCGTCGGCACGCTGGCCCGCTTCCACCTGCTGCGCCCGCGCCGCAAGCGCGTCGTGCTGGTGGATCATAACGAGGCCGCGCAGTCCGTCGCCGGGCTCGAGCAGGTCGAGATCCTCGAGATCATCGACCATCACCGCCTCGCGGATATCCAGACCGGCCTTCCCATCCACGTGCGCAACGAGCCGGTCGGCAGCACCAACACCATCATCACCGCCATGTATCAGGAAAACGGCGTCGTCCCCTCGCCGAAGATCGCCGGGCTCATGGCCGGGGCGATCCTGTCCGACACGGTCATGTTCAAGTCGCCCACCTGCACCAAGCGGGACATCACCATGGCAGAGCGCCTGGCACGCTATGCGAACGTCTCTCTCGAGGAGCTGGGCAAGGAGCTGTTCGCGGCCGGCGGCTCGGACGCCAAAAGCGCAGACGAGCTCTTCAAGACCGACTATAAGCAGTTCCACATCTCCGGGCAGAACATCGGCGTCAGCCAGATCACCAGCGTGGATTCCGAGCGTCTGCTCGCCCGCAAGGAGGAGTTCATGCAGGTCATGCAGCAGGAGAAGAAGGACAAGGAGTACGATCTGGTCATCCTGATGATCACGGACGTGCTGCTCGAGGGCTCCCACCTCTTTTACGTCGGCAGCGACGAGGTCATCCAGCAGGCGTTTACGACCGTCCCCAAGGATAACCACGTGTTCCTGCCGGGGGTCATGTCCCGCAAGAAGCAGATCATCCCCATGCTCACGGCTCTGTGGGGCTGACGTCAGAAGAAACTCGCTCCACTCCGCTTCCGCCTTCCGGCGAAAGCTGCGTATCCGCTCCGTCCTTCTTCCTTTTCGGTGCAAACCCGCTCCGCTGGGCTTTGCCCCGAGCTGAGCAAGCGAAAGAAACTCGCTCCACTCCGCTTCCGCCTTCCGGCGAAAG
>JAFUUR010000043.1 GCA_017477695.1 Oscillospiraceae bacterium
AGCATGAGCGCCGCGATATACGCTTTTTTCCCGCCCGACACCTGCCGGAGCCAGCGGAGCGTTTTCTTATCCATGCTTGCGTCTCGTTCTTTTTATCCATCCGATCCCGCGCACGAGCAGCGCGCGCAGGGGAAACAGGTCGCACCAGAGGTGGGCGTACAGGCGGCAGCGCCAGTCTGTCATCGGGATCTCCCGCCCGCCGCGGATCACCGCCGTCAGCACCCCGGCGATCTGCCGGTCCGTGACCCCGGTCTCGCAGCGCCAGCGGTTGTCGCCGCAGAGGACGTAATCCTCCGCCTGCACGCGCAGCACGCGGTGCAGCACCCAGCGCCCGCCGGCTCGCCGGTAGAGCGGCACGTCGAGCCGCCGCAGCCGCCCGTGCACCGGCTCGATCACGAGCAGGTCCCGCCCCTCGCGGATGAGCGGCAGCATGCTGTCGCCCCGGCTCGAATAGACGAGCCGCCCGTCGCGCGCGAGGATCTCTTCAAAGCCGCTTTTATCCATCGATCGCGCCGATGCCGCGCAGCCCGTCCAGCGCGCGGCGCACGTCCCGGGCGATCACGTCCTCGGGCGCGTCGAAGCGCGCACAGAGCGCGCGGACGATATCCGCCTCGGTGCAGTCCTCCCGGAGGGCCTCCAGCACGGCGCCGAAGGTCTCGTTCCCTTTTACCACGCCGGAAAACCCGGCCCCGCCCACAGGCACGAGGATGCTCTCCCCACCCGCCGTGTGGACGATGAATCTCTCGTTCAGCTTCATGTCTCCCGTCCTTTCATCACCGCATAGGCAAGCTGCGCTGCCGCCGGCTCGGGCGTGCACCGCAGCCTGTACAGCCGGACCGAAGAGAGCAGCCCGTCCAGCAGGCGCAGCGCCGCGGCGAGAGCCGCCGGATCCGCCGGGCGGTAGACCTGCTGCAGCAGCAGCGTATAGATCTCCCCGGGCGTGACCTGCTCGATGCGGTTTTCGGCGCCGCGCTCGAGCAGACACAGCGCCTTGAGCGGCGCTGCGGCGTTCCGGCTCAGGCGGTGCTTTCCGTCGTAGGGCGTGCCGTAGACGGTGACGCCCTCCGCCCCGACGCGCAGCAGGGGCTTGTCGTCGTTGAGCGTGACGGCGCGCTCGCCCAGCAGCTCCCGCCAGAGGCGCGCGTGCGTGCTCTTGCCGGTGCCGCTGGGCGCGGTGAAGAGGTAGCCCTCACCGTCCACCGCGAGCGCAGAGCCGTGCACGAGCAGCGTGTCGAACTGCGGCATCCTCTCCGCGATGGCGCGGTAGACCGCAAGCTGCTCGAGATAGGCGTCGCCGTAGGGCCGCGGCTCCCGGCCCGCGCGCAGGTCCTCCCGGGCGGCGAGCGCCCGCTCGCGTGCGATCTCGGCCTCCCCGGTCTCCACCGTGAAGTCCGGCTCGCCCTGCGCGCGGTAGTCGCGGCAGTAGTCGTGCACCGCGGCGTGGAGCGAGACGATCCGGATATTCCGTTCTGCGATGCGATACAGGCCTGTCATGTGCCGCCTTTCCGAAAAAACCGGCAGCCAGTCTGAACGCTGTCTGCCGGTTTTTCTGTTCTGATCGCTGTGCTGCCGCCGCAGGCCGCAGCGTTCTTTCGCTTCTTCTCCCTTCTCGGAGAAGAGCTCACCTCAAGACCGGTTTGTCCGATCCGCCGCCACCGCCGCCGGTCGCGACTTCGCCGCTGGTGGTGATCACGTCCTCCGTCTCGAAGGCGATGATTTCCATTTGGAGCGCTTGGTACCGTTCCTTCATGACCGATTCTCCTTTACGTCCGTATACGCATCACGCGGGCTTACGCTTTCGCGCCGGATTATGATTGATTTATTATAAGATACGCCGCCGGAAAAAGCAAGTCCTTTTGACAATTATTACCGCCGTGTCCGGCAGATCGTCTCCAGCAGATACGTCCGCACGGCGGGCAGATCCGGGAGGATGACCTCGGCCTTTTCGCGCATCTCCGCGTCGGGCGGCAGGAGATCCGGCACCATGACCGGGTGCATGCCCGCCGCGTATGCCGCGCGCACACCGTTGAACGAGTCCTCCACGACCCAGACGGCCTCCGGCCGCGCGCCGCACAGCGCCGCCGCGCGCAGAAAGATCTCCGGGTGGGGCTTGCTGTGCGTGACCATATCTCCGCTGACGAGCTGCGAGAAGAAGCGCAGCAGGTCCGCGCCGCCGAGCTCGCGCCGGATATAGTCCTCCGGCGAAGAGGACGCGATCGCCAGGGGCACGCCCGCGGCGGCCAGCGCCTCGAGCGTCTCCCGCGCGCCGGGCTTGACGGGCATCTGCGCCCGGCCGTCCTGCGGCCGCCCCGCGAGGAGCCTGCGGTAGAATTCCTCCATGGAGAAACGCGGCCCGTAGGCCTCCTCCATGATGCTGCGCGTCCGGGCGGGATTGGTGCCGACGCAGCGCAGATACACCGCGTCGATCCCCTCCAGGCCCATCTCCGCGCCGATCTGCCGCCAACGCCGCTGCGCCACGCGCTCCGAGTCGAGCAGGACGCCGTCCAGGTCGAAGATCACCGCCTCGCAGGCGGACGCTCCGCCCCTCGTCTTCTCCGTCATGCCAGGTTCAGTACGCCACGCCCCAGTAGATCATGTGCCTGGCGGGCTTGCCGCAGCAGGCGCAGGTCTCGCCCAGGTCCTCCTGCGCGAAGGGGATGCACCGGGAGGACATGCCGGCCTCCTCCTTCATCCGCAGCTCGCACGCGAGCTCACCGCACCACATGGTCTTGATGAAGCCGCCGTGCTCGGCCTGCAGGGCCTTCGCCTCCTCGAGGGAGGACGCGGCGAAAATATGCTCGTCCAGGTTTTTCTTGGCCTTGTCGTACAGGCCCTGCTGCACCTGATCCAGCAGACCGGGGAGCAGCGCGGGCGCCTCGTCGAGCGCGACGGGGATCTTCTCGCCGTTGTCGCGCCGCACCGCCATGCAGACGCCGTTTTCGATGTCCTTCGGCCCGAGCTCCACGCGCAGGGGCACGCCCTTCATCTCGTACTGGGCGCACTTCCAGCCGAGGCTGTTGTCGCTGGTGTCGATCCTGCAGCGGATGCCCGCGGCCTTGATGGCCTCGTACAGGGCCGTGGCCTTCTCCACGACGCCTTCCTTGTGCTGGGCTACCGGCACCACCACCACCTGCACCGGCGCGATGCGCGGGGGCAGGACGAGGCCGTTGTTGTCGCCGTGGGTCATGATGATGCCGCCGATGATGCGGGTGGACAGGCCCCAGGACGTCTGGAAGGGGTACTTCTGCTTGTTGTCCTTATCGGTAAAGGTGATGTCGAACTGGCGGGCGAAGCCATCGCCGAAGTAGTGGCTGGTGCCGGACTGCAGCGCCTTGTGGTCGTGCATCATGCACTCGATGGTATAGGTGTTCACCGCGCCGGCGAACTTCTCCTTCTCGGTCTTGTTGCCGCGGATGACGGGCATGGCCAGATAGTTCTCGCACAGATCCGCGTAGACCTCCAACTGCTGCAGGGTCTCCCTGCGGGCTTCCTCCTCGGTGGCGTGCAGGGTGTGGCCCTCCTGCCACAGGAACTCACGGCCCCGCAGGAAGGGGCGCGTGGTCTTCTCCCAGCGGAGCACGGAGCACCACTGGTTATAGAGCATGGGCAGATCCCGCCAGGAGTGCACGACGTGGCTCCAGTGGTCGCAGAAAAGGGTCTCGGAGGTGGGGCGGATGCAGAGCCGCTCCGGCAGCTCCTCGCTGCCGCCCACGGTGACCCAGGCGCACTCGGGCGCGAAGCCCTCCACGTGGTCTTTTTCCTTCTGCAGGAGGCTTTCGGGGATGAGCATGGGCATGGACACGTTCTCGTGACCGTCACGCTTGAACATGCCGTCCAGCGTCTGCTGGATGTTCTCCCAGATGGCGTAGCCGTAGGGGCGCAGGATGAAGCAGCCCTTCACGCCGGAATAATCCACCAGCTCCGCCTTGGTGCACACGTCCGTGAACCACTGGGCGAAGTCCACCTCCATATCGGTGATCTGTTCTACCTTTTTGTCTTTTGCCATTTTGATACCTCTCGTTTCGCCAGGGCCCTTGCCCCGCCGTATTTTTCCGGGAGCCGCGCCGCCCGGCGCGCTCCGCAGGCCAATATTCTACCGTCCCCTCCGGCCCTTGTCAATACTTGGCACGGGCAGAAAGTTACAAAAAGCAACGATTTTTCTTGACCTTGGACATTCCAGTCGCTATAATAGCGATGATTGTACCTATTGCAATCGGAGGTGAACGCTATCAACAAGCAGAAGTTTCTTGCGGAGCTTGGCAAGCTGCTGACCTTTATGTACGAGGAAGACCGGCAGACCGCGCTTGCCATGTACGTCAAGATGTTTGAAGACGCTGAAGACGAGCAGGCGCTGATCCAGGCGCTGCTCTCTCCCACCCGTCAGGCGGTGATCATCGCGCGCGCCTACAATGCCAGAGCGCGCAAGCTCCAGGTCGAGTCCCACACCCGCGAGGAGCTCGGCGAGGAAGCCGAGAACGAGACCACGCCCGACTATATCCTGGCGATCGACGAGGTCTACCAGGCCGCCGTTCCGGCGCGTACCGCCGCAACCGCCCCTTTGAAGGATCAGTTCTCCCTGTTTGACGCGGCCGCGTTCGAAGAGGAGGAAGAGGACGAGGACGGCGACTCGTACGACGAGGACGCCTATGAGGAAGACGAGGACGGCGAGAGCGGCGAGCCGCTCGACGAAGAGGACGACGCATACGACGAGGAAGACGAGCCCCTGACCGACGAGGAGGACGACTTCGGCGAGGAGCCGGAGGAGCTGCCCGATGAACAGCCGGAGATCGGCGCCCTTGACGACCCCGGCGAGGAGCTGGAGCCGGAGGACGCCGGGGCGGAGCCCGCGCCGGACGAGGAAAGCGGCGCGCCCGACGGGGAGCCGGCCGAGCCGCTGCCCATCGAGCTTACCGCCGCGGCAGAGGACGCCGACGCGCCCGCCGACGAGATGGACGAGCTCCTGCGGGACTATGCCCGCGCGGAGGAGGAAGAGGCGGAGGCCCTGGCCGAAGAGCTCATCCTGCCGGAAGGCGCGCCCGCCGTCGGGGAGGAGCTGCTCCCGGACGAGGACGTCTATGAAGAGGTCTACGAGGAAGATGACGAGGAAGACTATGTCGAGGACGAGCCGTACGGCGCCGCGCCCGCGGTCTCCGGAGAGACCGTGCGCCGGGTCAGACCGGGCATCCTGATCCTGTATCTCATCTTTGCCATCCCGCTCACGCTGCTCGGCATCGCCGTGCTGCTGATCCCGACCCTGCTGTGCCTGGCTCTGGCGGTGGGCGTGATCGCGGCGGGCCTCGCCGCGGTATCGACCGCGTTCAGCGGCTTCCCCGTGTTTGCGGACATCATGATCGTGATCGGCGCCGCGCTGATCATCCTGGCCCTGGGCCTGCTGTTCCTGTGGCTGTTCTTCTGGTTCATCGGCGGCGCGATCGTGGGCCTGGTGCGCGCGGTCGTCGCGCTCGGCGGCAGATGGTGCACGAAGGAGGTGCCGGCATGAAAAGAGGCTGGAAGGTCGTCAGCATGATCATCCTGGTGGCGATCCTGCTCGGCGCCGTGGGCGTCGGCGTGGGTCTGATGACCGGGGGCGACGTTACCCGCGTGGCCGACGCGTTCGACGAGCGGTATCATCTGTGGGCCTATATCGATTTGTACAGCGACTACGTGCGGGAGCTCGTAAGCGTCGTGGGAGACGCCCTGCGCGCGCCCGGCGCGTGAGCGCTGCGTACATGGAGGTCGGATATGGATACGAAAAAATACGAGGCGCTGAAGCTGGAAAACCAGATCTGTTTCCCGCTGTACGCCTGCTCGCGCGAGATCATCAAGCAGTATAAGCCCTTCCTGGACGAGCTGGATCTGACCTATACCCAGTATATCGCCATGATGGTGCTGTGGGAGAAGAAGGCGGTCACCGTCAAGGAGTTGGGCACGGCCCTGTTTCTCGACTCCGGCACGCTCACGCCGCTGCTGAAGAAGATGGAGGCCAAGGGCCTCATTACCCGGCGCCGCTCCACGCTGGACGAGCGCAGCCTGATCGTCAGCCTCACGCCGGAGGGCGAGCGGCTGCGTGAAAGGGCCGTGGAGGTCCCGGCCAAGATGGCCCAATGCTCCCCGTTGGAGCCGGAGGAGGCCATGGAGCTCTACCGGCTGCTCTACAAGATGCTCAAGTGAATACCCCGGAGAGGGCGCGTACGCGGTACGCGCCCTCTTTTTTTCACGGTTGGACTTGACGAAAAAGCGCATATAAGTGTATTCTAATACAGTAGCATAATTTACCGCATCGCCGTTTGATGCGGAGCATGAAAAAAACAGGAAAGGAACGAAGAGTATGAGCAAAGAACTCTCCCGTCGCGACTTTATCAAGGGCATGGCCGCGGGCGCCGTGGGCGTCGCCTCGATGGGCGTGCTCGCCGGCTGCGGCGACTACGTGCTGCAGGACAGCAACGCCGCCGCCAAGGCTGCCGCCGCAAAGGACGCCGCCCTGCAGGCCGCCGCTGCCGCCGCAGCGGAAAAGGGCGCCGCCTACACGCCCGGCACCTACACCGCGAGCGCACAGGGCATCGCGAGCGAGGTCAAGGTCACGATGACCTTTGACGAGACCAGCATCACCGACGTCGTGATCGACGTCTCCGGCGAGACCGCCGACATCGGCGCCAAGATCGGCCCCGAGATGGAGAACGCCATCCTCGCCGGGCAGACTGCCGACGTGGACGCCGTCTCCGGCGCCTCCGTCACCAGCGACGCCGTCCGCAAGGCGGCGGCGGACTGCATTTCCCAGGCCTCCGGCAAGGAAGTGGTCCTCTCCGCCAAGGAGGAGAAGATCGGCGGTTCCGACTGGCTGGGCGAGGCCCCCGAGGTCGCCGAGGGCGACATCACCGAAGAGCTGAGCACTGAGGTCCTGGTGGTCGGCTGCGGCACCGGCGGCTGGATCGCCGCCATGACGGCGGCCGAGGAGGGCGCGAAGGTCCTCGTCGTCGAGAAGGCGGCCGAGCCCTCCAAGGTCAAGGAGGACATCGGCGCCATCGACTCCAAGCTCCAGCAGGCGAGCTTTGCCGCGTTCCCCGAGTTCAAGATCGACAAGACCGAAGCCCTGCAGGAGATCGTCCGCTACGCGAGCGGCTACGCCGACTACAATCTTATCAAGGTCTGGATCGACAACTCCGCCGAGCTCGTCGACTGGCTGACCGAGAAGCTCGAGAGCACCGGCCACTGGGTCATGGAGTTTGAGGGCGGCGTCGGCAATCTCGACCACCCCGAACACACCAAGGCCTTTGCCACCGGTCACAGCCCGCACGCCACACCGGATAAGCCCGACGAGGTCACGCTCAACACCGACATGCAGGAGTTCGTCGAGAGCCGCGGCGGCACGATCCGCTGCAACACCAGCCTTGTCAAGCTCGAGCTGAACGCCGACGGCAAGGTCACCGGCATCATCGCCCAGGATACGAATGACGGGCACTACGTCCGTGTCAACGCCTCCAAGGGCGTCATCATGGCCACCGGCGGCTACGCCAGCAACGGCGACATGATGCTGGCTCTCCAGCCCCAGACCATGAAGATGAAGATCAACGTCCCCATGGGCTCCAAGTCCGACGGCGCCGGCATCAAGGCCATGCTGTGGGCGGGCGGGATCATGGACCCCTGCCACGCCTCCATGATGTTCAACCGCTGCTCCTGCCTGCCGACCGAGACCGCCGGCTACCAGACCAACGGCAAATGGTTCTGGTTTGGCGAGCAGCCCTTCCTGAAGGTCAACCTCAACGGCGAGCGCTTCTGCAACGAGTCCGGCCCGTACGAGTTTATGCTGCACTCCATGTACATGCAGCCCAACCACACCTACGTGGACGTCTTCGACGCAAACGTCAAGAAGTATGCCGAGCAGTTCGAAGAGGTCGGCTGCTGCCGTCTGTTCCCTTTCCCCAACGGCGCCCGCTCCAACCGCGACTTTGACACCTGCTGGCGCGACATGACCGAGGGCGAGAACTCCCACCTGGCGTTGGGCTACCTGCAGAAGGCCGACACGCTCGAGGAGCTGGCCGAGAAGCTGAACATCCCGGCGGACGAATTCGTCGCCACGGTGGAGCGCTACAACGAGCTGTGCGCGAAGGGCGTGGACGAGGATTACGGCAAGCCCGCCCACCGCCTCACCCCGGTGGACACCGCCCCCTTCTACGGCATCCGCACCGGAGCCTGGCACCTGACCACGCTCGACGGCTGCCGCATCAACACCGACATGCAGGTCATCCGCGAGGACGGCTCCGTCATCGAGGGCCTCTGGGCCACGGGCGACTGCACGGGCGGCTTCTTCGCCAACAACTATCCCAACCTCTTCACGGGCCTGGCCTGCGGCCGCACGATGACCTTCGGCCACCGCGCCGCGAAGAACGTCGCGCACAGATAAGCGCGCGAGCGGAACGATAACGGAAACGACCCCCGGCGGGAGATCCCGCCGGGGGTCATCGTTTGACGCGGTCTGCGCCGGATCAGTCGTCCATATCCTCGAAGGCCTCGAGCCCGTGCCGGCGCTCGGCCTTGACGTCGCCGTGGCGGACGAAGAGCATCGTCACGAAGCTGCAGGCCACGAAGAAGGCCGCGTAGGGGAAGAGCGTCTTATAGCTGACGCTGCGCAGGAGCGTGCCCGCCAGGATGGGCGTGACGACCTGGGCGGCCATGGAGGCGGTGTAGTAGTACCCGGTGAACTTGCCCACGTCGGAGCCCTTGCACATCTCCACAACCATGGGCAGGGAGTTGACGTTGATGCAGGCCCAGGCCACGCCCACCAGCGCGAAGACCACGAACATGACCGCGTTGATGCTGGAGAAGGTGGTGGTCAGCACGAAGCCGAGCAGGAAGCACACGGCCAGCAGCACCACGCCGAACAGGATGGTCTTTTTCCGGCCGAAGCGGGATGCCGCGGCGCCCACGGGGATGTACGAGAGGATGGCGCCCGCGGTGGCGATGAGCAGACAGGTGGATGCGCCGCCCAGGCTCTGACCCATGACCACGCTCACGTAGGTGGTGAACCAGGTGGTGACGCCGTTGTAGCCCATGAACCACAGCGCGATGGACGCGAGCAGGAAGCCCAGCGAGCGCTTGACCTCCGGCGGCAGCACCTCGTTGCCGGAGCCGTCGTCCTGCGCGAGATCCCACTCGGGATGCTGGGCCTCGAGGGCGCGGTTCTCCGCCGCAAGCTTCGGCTCCTTGATGGTCAGATACAGCAGCCCGATCGACACGAACATGATCGCCGCGACGACGAGGAAGAGCGGCTGATAGTTCACGTGGCTCAGGCCCTGGACCTTGGAGTTGGGGTACATCACCGCGGCGACGGCGAGGTACAGCAGGCCGCCCACGGCGCCCATGAGGTTGATGATGGCGTTGCCCTTGGAGCGCAGGGGCTTGGGCGTGACGTCCGGCATCAGGGCGACGGCGGGGGAGCGGTAGGTGCCCATGGCGACGAGCAGCAGCCCCAGCACGATCACGAACGAGACCAGCTTGAAGCTCGAGGGCTGGGCGGCGTAGCCGTTGTCGAGCAGGGGGAGGATGTTCAGCAGGATGATGGCGCAGCCGGTGCCGAAGAGGATGAAGGGCATGCGCTTGCCGATGCGGGTGCTCGTGCGGTCGGAGATGCCGCCGAAGATCGGCAGCAGGAACAGGGCGAGCACGTTGTCCGCGGCCATGATGGCGCCGGAGAAGGTCTCGTTGAGGTGGAAGGTATTGGTGAGGATAAGGGGCACGATGTTGTCGTACATCTGCCAGAACGCGCAGATGGAGAGGAAGGCGAGGCCGACGAGAACGGTCCGCTTGTTGTTCAGCTTCATGGCGTGATCCCCCGTAAGATAGGATGAGACCATTTTACCGCAAGTGCGCAGAATTCACAAGCTGTAAATTGACTGGACGGGCCGCGCGGTGGTAGAATAAATAATGAACGAGAAAGCGCAAGGACGGAGGAGGATGACGATGGAAAAGAAAACACGCACGGCGCTGCTGTTCGGCGCGGCGGCCGCGGCCCTGCCCGTGTACCTCGCGGCGCCCGGCCGGGCGACCCGGCGGCAGCGGGCGCCCTTCAAGGGCTGCAACTTTGCCCACCGCGGCCTGCACGCCAGGGATAAGTCCGTGCCCGAGAACTCGCTGGAGGCCTTCCGCCTCGCGGCGGCCGCGGGCTACGGGATCGAGCTGGACGTGCAGCTCAGCCGGGACGGGCAGGTGGTCGTCTTCCACGACGACACGCTCAAGCGCGTCTGCGGGGTGGACGCGCGGGTCGACTCTCTGAGCTACGCGGAGCTGAGCCAGCTGCGCCTGTGCGGCACGGAGCACGGCATCCCGCTGCTCTCGCAGGTGCTGGCGGTGATCCGCGGCCGCGGGCCGCTGCTCGTGGAGCTGAAAAACGGCAGGCGCAACCGGGAGCTGTGCGAGAAGACCTACGCCCTGCTGGAGGACTATCGGGGCGAAGTGTGCGTGGAGAGCTTCAACCCCATGATCGTGGCGTGGTTCCGCCTGCACGCGAGGGATCTGCTGCGCGGGCAGCTGGCGATGCTGCCGTCGGAGTACCGCAAGGAGGGCTACGGCGGGCTCACGGGCTTCGTGCTGGGCAATCTCCTGCTCAACCCGCTGGCCCGGCCGCAGTTCGTCGCCTTCAAGATCGGGCGGAGGACGCCGCCCGCGCGCCTGTGCTGCTGGCTCGGCGCCATGAAGGTGGGCTGGACCTCGCACGAGCCGCGCAACGAAAAAGGGCGCGACGCCGTGATCTTCGAATACTATAAGCCCAAGCCGCGCTACCGCTGATCGAAGGCCCCCTCCCGGGGGCCTTCGATCCGTTTTTTCGCCCTCACCGTGGGAGACGGGCGCGCCGGCTGTCTCGTTTTGCACAAAAACGCCGGTGCAGATTTGTTAGACATTTTACCGCAAAGTGTTTGACGGAGCTGGGAATGCTTGGTATACTGAAAGCATAATGGAGGAGTAGTGCGTGCGGTATGGCGCGTGGACCTCCGCCATAAAGGATGATATCCGAAGCAACACCTTCCGTGCCGGCAAGATCCACTGCCTTCGGTCCGCGAGGACCGGGAAAGAGAGGATACGACATGAAACGTAGACTGAAACGAGCACTGTGCCTGTTCCTGGCCGTGCTGATGATGACGTCCATGCTCCCGGCGGCCTACGCCGCGGAGGGCGGGACGGACGACGCGGAGCTCACCGTGTTCACCGAGCCGGAGACCGCCGCACCCGAGGCCCCGGAGGCGGAGGACGCCGCCGAGGCGGCGGAGCCCGCGGAGGAGCCGGAGGCCCCGGCGGACGAGCCGGAGGAGCCGGCCGCGCCCGA
>JAFUUR010000006.1 GCA_017477695.1 Oscillospiraceae bacterium
GACGATGACGCCCTCGTTGTTGCCGAAGCCGTCCATCTCGACCAGCAGTTGGTTGAGCGTCTGCTCGCGCTCGTCGTGACCGCCGCCGAGGCCGCTGCCTCTCTGACGGCCGACCGCGTCGATCTCGTCGATGAAGATGATGGCCGGAGCCACCTTCTTGGCCTGCTCGAACAGGTCGCGCACGCGGCCCGCGCCGACGCCCACGTAGAGCTCGACGAAGTCCGACCCGGAGATGGACAGGAACTGCACGCCCGCCTCGCCCGCGACGGCCTTGGCAAGCAGCGTTTTGCCGGTGCCCGGAGGGCCGACCAGCAGCACGCCCTTGGGGATGCGCGCGCCCATGGTCGTGTAGGCCTTCGGGTCCTTCAAAAAGTCCACGATCTCGGCCAGCTCTTCCTTTTCCTCGTCGCAGCCCGCAACGTCGGCAAAGGTCTTTTTGTTCTTCTCCTCACTGCCGAGCCTGGTGCGCGCCTTGCTGAACTTCGCAACGCCGCCGGCGCCGCCGCCCATGCGGTTCATCATCACGTACCACAGGACCATCGCGCCGCCCATCAACAGGAGATAAGGCAGGATGCTGGCCCACCAGGGCACTACGAAGCCCTCGTCGTAATCGTACTCCTCGATCACGCCGGACTCGTACTGCTCCTTGACGATATCGTTGAAGTCTTCATAGAACAGCGAGAAGCTGTACAGGTCGTAGGTCATCTCCTGCGTGGGGGTCTCGGCGTCATCCGTGCGCACGCGCAGGATAATGGTCGTGCCCTCGGTTCGGAAGGACTGGACCTGCTCGTTCTTGAACAGATCGACCAGGTCGGAATAGTTCTCGACCTGCTCGCCGCTGCTGTCGCGCGTCATGGTAAAGATCACCGCCACCATGATGATCAGCAGAAGCACGTAAAAGCCCAGGTCCCTTGCCCGGTTTCTTTGGGGTTTCAAGTATCGTTCACATCCTTACGTCAGAGGAAACTCGCTTGGCTCCTTCCCTCTTGTATCACATTAATAACGCTCCTTCATATCGCCCGCGAATGACAGAGCGCCAGTTAATTGCTAAAAACTGAAAACCGAAAACGAAAAGCCGCTCGGTCACGAGTAGATTTCCGGCTTGAGGATGCCGATGTACGGCAGGTTCCGGTAGCGCTCGTTGTAGTCCAGCCCGTAGCCGACCACGAACGCGTCCGGCACCTCGAAGCAGGAGTAGTCCGCGTAGATATCCGCCTTGCGGCGGGCGGGCTTGTCCAGGAGCGTGGCCACCGCGATGGACGCCGGCTTGCGCACCTGCAGGTAGTTCTTCAGATAGTTGAGCGTGACGCCGGAGTCGAGGATATCCTCCACCAGGATCAGGTGCCTGCCGCCGACGTCCTCGCTCAGGTCCTTGTTGATCTTCACGGCGCCGGTGGAGTTCGCGCCGCTGTACGAGGAGACCGCCATGAAATCCATGGAACAGTCGATATCCACGTGGCGCATCAGATCCGCCATGAAGATGAAGCAGCCCTTCAGCACGCCCACGAAGATGGGGTCCTTCCCCGCGTAGTCCGCCGAGATCCTGGCGCCGATCAGCGCCACCTGGCGCTCGATCTCCTCCGCGGAGAGTAAAACGCGTTCGATCGCTTTTTCCATATCCCGTCTCCTCAACTGTCTGTCTCTTCGATCCGCAGGCGGAGCACCCGCTCGCCCGGCTCCGGCAGCGTCCGCTCCGCGACGGCGAGGCCGTACACGGCGAGCACGCCCGCCTCGTCCCGCAGGACGAGCGTGCGCTCGCGCTCGCGCTGCGTCATGCCCGCCTCTGTGAACAGAGCCTTGAGGCTCTTGCTGCAGCCGCGGCCCGCGACGCGCAGTCTGTCCCCCGGCCGACGGCCGGTGCAGATAATACTACCACATATATTTGCATATTTGAAGCTGTAAGTTTTGAACAAGTCGTTAATTTCTTCGCCGTGCACGGCAAAGTCCGCCGAGATGCGCAGCCCCGCCTCGGGGATGAAAAGCGTCTCGCCCGGTACGAGCGTCCGCTCGGGGATCCCGCGGCGCTGCGTGTCGCCGAACCACAGCCTCCCCTGCTCCCGCCGCAGCCGCAGGCCCGGCAGATCCAGAAAGGCGAGCTCGCTGCCCGCGCACAGGGCCAGCGCTGCGTCGGCGTGGCACTGCTCCAGCCCCGGGCCGCACAGCGCGCGCAGCACGCGCGAGGCGACGGCCGGATGGAGCGCGCCGAGCTCCCGCAGCGGCAGGCTCTCCCCGTCGTAATACTGCCCGATGAACGCCTCCGCCAGGCCGGACAGGCAATCCTCGTCCCGGCGCAGCAGCTCCGCCGTCCTCCCGGCGGCAGTGGCGAAGGCGGGGTTGAGCTCGCGCAGCACCGGCGTGACCCGGCGGCGCAGCAGATTGCGGGAAAAGCGCTCGTCGGCGTTGCTGCCGTCCTCCACGTGGGGGACGCCGTTTTCCCGCAGATAGTCCTCGATCTCAGGGCGCGTGCAGCGCAGCAGCGGCCGCACGATCCGCCCGCGCACGGGTGGGATGCCGCCCAGCCCCTTCGCGCCGCTGCCGCGGCACAGGTGCAGCAGCAGCGTCTCGGCGTTATCGTCGGCGTTGTGGGCGGTGGCGATCCGGTCGCAGCCGAGCGCGTCGGCCGCGCGCTGCAGGAAATCGTAGCGCAGGGCGCGGGCCGCTTCCTCGACGCCGAGGCCCTCCCGGGCGGCGTAGGCCGCCGCGTCGCCGTGCTCCGTCACGCAGGGAATGCCGCGCGCGGCGCACCAGGCCTCCACGAAGGCGGCGTCGCGCAGGGCTTCCTCCCCGCGCAGGCCGTGCTCATAATGCGCGGCGCAGACCGTGAGCCCCCAGTCCTCCCGGCGGCTGTACAGCAGGTGCAGCAGACACATGGAGTCCGCCCCGCCGGAGACGGCGCAGAGCACTCTGCTGCCGGGGGGCAGCAGCGCGCGGCGGACGGTCGGCTCAAGGTTCATCGTCGTAACGCCGCTCCACCGACTGGAACGAGGTGTACTCCGGCAGCCACGCGAGGTCCACGGTGCCCGTGGCGCCCTTGCGGTTTTTCAGCACGATGGCCTCCGCCAGATTGGGGTTTTCACATTCCTTGTTATAGTAGCCCTCGCGGAACAGGCCGATGACCACGTCCGCGTCCTGCTCGATCGCGCCGGATTCGCGCAGGTCGGAGAGCATGGGGCGCTTGTCCTGCCGCGTCTCGCTCGCACGTGAGAGCTGGGACAGGCACACCACCGGCACGTTCAGCTCCTTGGCCATGATCTTCATCATGCGGCTGATGTCGCTGACGGCCTGCACGCGGCTTTCGTTGGACCAGCTGTGCCCGCTGCCGGCGGACTGCATGAGCTGCAGATAGTCGATGATCACGAGGTCGAGCTTGTTGAGGCGCCGGCAGGCGGCGTTCATGTCCGAGACCGTGAGGGTGGGATTGTCGTCGATGCGGATATCCGTCGCGCTCAGGGACTGGGCCGCGTCCGTGATATCCTGCCACTGCTGATCGGTGAGCTGACCGGTCTGCAGGTTCTGCGAGGGGATCAGCGCCGCGCGCGACAGCAGACGCGACACGAGCTGCTCGCGGGACATTTCCAGCGAGAACATCGCGACGGACTTGCCGAGGTTCAGCGCCGCGTGCAGGGCCATGTTCAGCGCGATGCTGGTCTTGCCCATGCCGGGGCGGGCGGCGATCAGGATGAACTCGCTCTTGTTGAGGCCGAGGATCATCCGGTCCAGATCGGGCAGGCCCGTGGACAGGCCCGGGATCCGGCTGCCGGAGGCGGCCGCCTGCTCGAGATTGTCGAACACGTTCTGCACCACGGAGGCGATCGGCATCAGGCCGCCGATGGCGCGGCCCTGGCGCAGGGCGTATACCTTGCGCTCCGCGGCCTCCAGCAGCGCGTCCGCCTCGCCGGAGCCCTCGTAGACCATGCCGCTGATCTCGTCTGCCGTCTCGGCCAGGCGGCGCAGCAGCGCGCGGTCGCGTACGATGGCCGCGTATTCGAGGACGTTGGCCGCCGTGGGCGTGATGCGCATGACCTCCGCCACGTACTCCGGGCAGTTGTCCTGGTACACGCCGCGGACCTTCATCTGGTCGAGCACCGTCACCGGGTCGATGATCTGCCCGTAGGAGAACATGGTATAGACCGTCTCGTAGATATCCCGGTTGAGCTTCCCGTAAAACTCATCCGCCTTGAGCTGCTCCAGCACCGCCGGCACGCAGCTCGGGTCGATGAGGATGGAGCCTATGACCGCCTGCTCCGCCGGAGCGGACTGGGGTATTTTTCTGCCAAGAAGCTCATCCATGGCCTTGGACCGCCCTTTCTGATCTTACTTTTCCTCTACGACGAGAACGTTGATGTTGCCGCTGATCTCATAGCCGAGCTTGGCCTTGACCGTGTAGCTGCCGAAGCTCTTGATGGGATCGCTCTGGACGATCTTGTTCTTCTCGATGTCCATGTCGAACTGCTCCTTGAGCGCCTTGCTGATGGCCTCGGAGGTGACGGCGCCGAAGAGCTTGCCGCCGCTGCCCGCCTTGGCCCGCACGGTCACCTGCACGGCACTGAGCTGCTTGGCGTATTCCTCGGCCTGCGCCTTCTCCTTGGCGATCTGCGCGGCCTTGGCCTTCTCCTTGAGGCGCAGGGCGTTGAGGTTGTCGGCCGTGGCCTCGGTGGCGAGGCCGCGCGGGATGAGATAGTTGCGGGCATAGCCCTGGGAGACCTC
Organism: Oscillospiraceae bacterium; assembly: GCA_017477695.1. GTDB lineage: Bacteria > Bacillota > Clostridia > Oscillospirales > Oscillospiraceae > Limivicinus. The sequence continues at coordinate 4,708 of JAFUUR010000006.1, forward strand.
TTTCATCTCGCCCTTTTTGCCCTGACCCTTGACGTCCGTATTGAAAATGACCTTCATGTTTCCGTTCTCCTTTTCCTGTGATGTAAGGGGCGGGGCCTCAGCCCTGGCCCAGATAGTCGTCTATGGCGGTGTAGATCTGCCGCAAAGCCTCGTCCGGCGAGACTGCGAGCTGCGCGGCCGCCGCGCTGCGGTTGCCGCCGCCGCCGAGCTTTTCCATAAGGATCTGCACGTTCAGCTCCCCGATGGATCGGGCCGACACGTAGGAGCCGCCCTGCCCGTTCGGCACGACGACGACCGACGCGTCCACCCCGGAGACGTTCAGCAGCTCGTCCGCGGCGCGGGCCGCCGTGACGCGCTCCTGCGGCTCGTCCGCCGTGGCGATGGCGACCTGCCGGTACTGACTGGCCTGCTGCAGGATCTTGTACTTGGCGACAGTCTGCTCCATATCCGCCTGGAAGAGCTTTTTGACCTCGGTGGTATCCGCCCCCACGCGGCGCAGATAGGCGGCCGCGTCGAAGGTGCGCTCGCCGGTGCGCAGGGAAAAGCTCTTCGTATCCAGCACGATGCCGGACAGCAGCGCCTCCGCCTCGCAGCGCAGCAGATCCGTGGGCTCGGCGACCTCCTGCAGGATCTCCGTAAGCAGCTCGCAGGCCGAGGAGGCGTAGGGCTCGATAAAGCCCAGGGCCGCGTTGTGGATATACGTGGCGGCCACGCGGTGGTGGTCGATCACCGCCACGCGGTTGCACGCGTCGAGCAGGTCCGGGTCCTCCACCTGCTCGGGGCGGTTGGTATCCACCACGACGAGCAGCGTCCTGCCGTCGGCGGCGAGCATGGCGTCCTGCGGGTCGAGGAACGCGTCCTTATATTCCGGCTCGCGGCGCAGCCGCTCCAGGAGCTGGCCGACGGCGTTCGCCGTCGGGTCGATCACGATATTATACTTCACGCCGCAGTTTCTTGCGAGACAGCACACGCCCACGGCCGCGCCCAGCGCGTCGAGGTCCGCCATCCGGTGGCCCATGACCAGCACGCGCGAAGAATCGCGCACGAGCTCGGCCAGGGTGTTGGCCATGACGCGGGATTTGACCTTGGTGCGCTTTTCCACCTCGTTGCCGCGCCCGCCGAAGAACTCGAAGCTCAGCCGGTTTTTGATGACCGTCTGGTCGCCGCCGCGGGACAGGGCCAGCTCCACGGCCATGTCGGCAAACTGCAGGCCCTCGCTGAAGGTGGCGGCGTCCTCCCCCAGGCCGATGCTGATGGAGGCCTCGACGCCGTTGGGGTTCTTCACCTTGTGCATCTCCTCCACGAGCCGGAAGCGATCCTGCTTCATCTGCTCGAGGCTCTGCCTGTCCACGATCATGAGGAAGCGATCGCGGTCGTAGCGGCGCAGCAGGCCGTTATAGCCCGCGCACCAGTGGCTGAGCATATCCTCCACCGTGTCGCGCAGCTCGTTCTTGACGCGGTCGGTCTGGTTGCGCGCCAGCTCCTCGAGATTGTCGATCACGATGACGCCCGGCACCGGGCGGGTGTTCTCATATCTCTGGCGCACGTCGTCGTACTCGGTGACGTCCACCCAATACGTGATGCCCATGAAGGCGCTGTCCTCCTC
>JAFUUR010000007.1 GCA_017477695.1 Oscillospiraceae bacterium
AGGTGAAGGGAGTGGTGATGATCTCCCCGTGCAGGCCGAAGGCCTCGAGCACGTTCTCGAGGGCGAGGTGGCCGTTGGTAAAGAGCACCGGCGGCTCACAGCCCAGATACTCCGCGAGCGCGGCCTCCAGCGCCTGGTGCTCGACGCCCATATTGGTCAGCCAGTGGCTGTCCCACATCTCCCGGATCTCCTCGCAGTACTCCTCGAAGGGAGGCAGGGAGGACCGGGTCACGTTGATGCGCTCCGACATCAGCTCTCGCTCCTTTCCTTTTCCAGCTTTTCGCACAGGCGCAGCAGCTCGCGGCTGCGCTCCGCCCGCCGTACAGCGGGCACACCGTAATAGACGCCCCAGGGCTGCGTGCTCTCGCGCAGCAGCGTCATCGCGCCGACGGCGCAGCCCTCGCCCAGCGTGACGCCGGGCAGCACGGTGCTCCCGGTGCCGACGATCACGTGCCGCCCGATGGACACGGGCGCCTGCGTGACGCCGGTGTAAGCCTCCGGGACGGTGGGGTTGGTCATGTGCGCGCCGGAATAATCGTCCGTCAAGGCGTAGACCGCGCAGCGGGAGGAGAGCGTGGAATAGTCGCCGACCGTGACGCCCGCGTCGCCCCCGAAGAGCAGCGCGCCCGCCGCCAGGTGGACGTAGCTGCCGAGCGTGACGCTGCCGGAGAGCAGACAGAAATCATCGATGCGCACGTGGTCGCCCACGGAGATGCGCTCGGCGCCGTAGAGGCTCGCCTTGCGGCTGATGCGCACGTCCCGGCCGTAGGCCTTCAGGCCCAGCGCGGCCAGTTCTTCTTCGGTGTAAAAGCTTGTCATTCCCGCAACTCCTTACCCCGTCCGGGCAGGAAGCGCCGGACGATGGAGAGAATGTATTGGAAGCTGTCGACCCGCAGCAGGACGGAGCCGGCGATATAGACCGCCGCGCCCAGCGGGATCTGCAGCAGCAGGGTCAGGAGATCGCCCAGGCCCAGGAAACGCACCGCGTAGACCACGGCCGCCATTGCCAGCGACAGCAGCACCGCCGGGGCCATGTCCCGGAGCTGCTGCAGATAGGCGTAGTTGAGCAGGCGGCGGTTGGGCCAGGCGTTGATGAGCTGGGCGGCCAGGCCCGAGCAGAGCTGCCCCAGCGCCATCGCGAACACGCCAAAGCGCATCGTGACCAGCAGGATCAGCGTCTCGAGGACCTTTTTGATGACCTCCAGCTTCAGAAACACGTCGCTGCGGCCCATGGCCTTGATGGCGTTGAGGTTGGCGGTGTGCAGCGGGTAAAAGGCGTAGACCGCGCAGAATATCTGCAGGAACGGCACCGCGGGCAGCCACTTCTCCGTCATCAGCAGCCGCACCAGCGGCTCGGCGCAGACGGCCAGGCCCGCCATGAGCGGCATCATGATGTAGGAGCTGGTCTTGATGGCGCGGCGGGTCATCTCCCGCACCTGGTCGCGATGGTCCTGCTGGCTGGACATGACCGGCAGCAGCACGCTGTCGATAGAGTAGTTGATGTTCTCCACCACGAGGTTCGGCCAGTTGCGCCCTCGCTCGAAAAAGGCGAGGTCAGCGTCGGCGTAGCGCACGCCGATGATCAGCGGGTAGAGCTGGAGGTAGACGGTATCCAGCAGCGAGGCGCTCAGCAGCTTCCAGCCGTAGCCGAGCAGACCGCGCAGCCGCTGCAGGGAGAACATGCGCCTGGGCCGCCAGCCCACGGTGAACCAGAGGATCACGGTGTTGACGGCGACGTTTGAAAGCTGCTGGGCCACGAGCGCCCATACGCCGAAGCCGCCGCGCGCCATCGAGATGCCGAGCACCGCGGAAAAGAGCGTGCCGCCGAGCGTGGCGAAAAAGAAGCGCTTGAACTGCAGCGTCTTGGAGACGTAGGCCTGCTGCACGTTCTTCACGCCCGCCACCACCACGGTCAGCCCCAGCACGCGCACGATCGGCGTCAGCTCCGGGGATCTGTAGAAGGCGGCGATGAAGGGCGCCGCGAGAAACAGCAGCGCGTACAGCAGCAGACAGAAGCAGACGTTGAAATAGAACACCGAGGAAAAGTCCAGGTCGTCCGGGTCCTTTTTCTGGATCAGGGCGTTGGCCATGCCGCTGTCCACGAAGACCATCAGGATGGCGGTGATCACCGTCACCTTGCTGATGGGCGCGTAGAAGCTCGGCTCCAGGATGCGCGCCAGCACGATGGACACCGCGAAGGAGACGAGCTGGGAGCCGCAGCGTTCAAAAAAGCGCCATATTAGATTGCTGATGACCTTGCTCTTTCTGTCCATGCTCAATCTCCGTAGCCCCGGCGCCGCCGGTACAGACGGTGCAGGCCGGGGAGGCTGCGTTTGATCCAGTGCTTGAGCTTATACGGGGCGCTCTGCGCCCGGTAGATCGCGTCGTACGGGGGCCTGCGCTGCTCGTCCGCCCGGCCCTCGAGCTCCAGCAGCTCGTACTCCCGCTCGAGGATCACCCGGTCGACCGCGGCGGCCTGCTCCGGCGACACGTGCTTTTTCACGGCGAGGAGCATCTCGCGCTCGCCGGTGACGAAAGTGACGCGCTTGGCGTAGTTCGCGTCCACGCCGCTGCTCCAGGCGGAGGGGTTGCTGCCGATGCGATAGACGGACATGCACCGGTCCAGATACCGGACGCGGCCGCGCAGCGTGAGCCAGACGCCCACGGCGTAATCGGTGAAGCCGTGCCGAAAGGCGACGGTGCGAAAGTCCGGCGGGTCGAGCAGGAGCTCGCGCCGGGCCATGATGGAGCTGGTGTGAAAGGCGAAGGACATGCCGCGGATCACCGTCTCGAACGGAAGATCCTGCTCCGCCCGGCCGGGAAAGAGCGGCGCGTCGGGCCGGGAGCCGTCGGCGTAGTGCAGGGCGGTGTCGTGCACGCAGGCGGAATAGTCGCCGTGCGCGTCCAGAAAGTCAGCCTGGCGCTGCAGCTTGGTGGGGTCAGTCCAATAGTCGTCCCCTTCGCAGAGAGCGAAATACTGCCCGCGCGCGGCGGGATAGAGCACCGCGTCATAGAGGCTGATCCCCTGGGAGTAGAGGTTCTTTTCCTGGCAGAAGGGCCGGACGATCTCCGGGTAGCGCCGCGCGTATTCACGGATCACGTCGGCGGTGCCGTCGGTGGAGGCATCGTCGCTGATCAGCACCTCGAAGGGAAAGTCCGTCCGCTGCGTGACGAAGCTCTCCAGCGCGTCGCGCACGTAGGCGCCGTGGTTGAACGCGGTGCAGATCACCGAGACCTTGCATGCTTGCTGCTCCATAGCCATCTCCCGACAATAAATATTCATTCTATTATACAGCGAAAGCCCGGCCATTTCAACAGAAAAACGAAGCCCTCCGCAGCACGCTGCGGAGGGCGGGAAGTCGGACGTTTACAGGCCGAGCTGCACCGCCGTGCGGGCGGCGAGCCGGGCGTTGTTGAGCACGAGCTGGATGTTGGCCTCGAGGCTGTCTCCGCCGGTGAGCTCCACCACGCGGGCCAGCAGGAACGGCGTCACGGCCTTGCCCTTGACGCCCTGCTCCGACGCCTCGCGCAGCGCCTGCTCGATGGCCGCGTCGATCACGGCCTTGTCCATGGCGTACTGCTCGGGGATGGGGTTCGTGACCAGCATGCCGCCCTTGTAGTCCAGCTCGCGCTGGGCGCGGAACACGGCCGCCAGGTCCTCGGGAGAGTCGATCTCATAGTCCACGCCGAAGCCGCTCCTGCGGGTGTAGAAGGCGGGCAGCTCGTCCGTGCCGTAGCCGATCACGGGCACGCCCTTGGTCTCGAGATACTCCAGCGTCAGCCCCAGGTCGAGGATGGACTTGGCGCCCGCGCAGACGACCATGACCGGCGTCTGGGCCAGCTCCTCCAGGTCGGCGGAGATATCCATGGTGGTCTCGGCGCCGCGGTGCACGCCGCCGATGCCGCCGGTGGCGAAGACCTGGATGCCGGCCATGTGGGCGATGAGCATGGTCGTGGCGACGGTGGTGGCGCCGTCCGCCCCGGCGGCCACCAGCACGGGCAGATCCCGGCGGCTGGCCTTGGTGACGCGCTGCCCGGCCTTGCCCAGATATTCGATCTCCTCCGGGCTCAGGCCGGCCTTGAGACGGCCGCCGATGACGGCGATGGTGGCGGGGATAGCGCCCGCGTCGCGGATGGCCTGCTCGACGCGCAGCGCGGTCTCCACGTTCTTGGGATAGGGCATGCCGTGGGAGATGATGGTGCTCTCCAGGGCAACGATGGGAAGGCCGAGCGCTTTAGCGGTCGACACCTCCTGGGAAAGATCCAGATATTTGTTCATATTAACCTCCGAAAGTCAGCAGGAAACCGGGGATATGGGAGCCATATCCCCGGCGCTGCACAGTGCTTGGAAAGCTTATTTCGCCTTGACGTAGGGCTTGCCGTTGGCGGAAGGCACGCGGGACTTGCCCACGAACAGGATCAGCACGATGACCGTGACCACGTAGGGGATCATGGAGATGAGCTGCATGTTGATGCCCGAGGAGCCGCCCAGCACGACCTTCAGGCCGGAGCAGAAGCCGAACAGCAGGCAGCCGAGCAGCGCGCCCTGCGGCCGAAATTTGCCGAAGATGACGGCCGCGATGGCGATGAAGCCCTGGCCCACGATGGAGATGGGGCGGAACTGCGTGGAGATCGCCATCGTGACGCAGGCGCCGCCGAGACCGGCCAGGAAGCCGGAGATGCACACGCACAGGAAACGCATCTTGATGACGTTGATGCCCAGCGTCTCACAGGCCTGGGGATGCTCGCCGCAGGCGCGCAGACGCAGGCCGAAGCGGGTCTTGTAGAACACGAACCACACGATGAGCACCGCGATGAACACCAGATAGGTCGAGGCGTAGTTGGCGAAGACGTTGTCCATGAAGCGGCCGAACACCGTGCTCGTGTCGAACACGCCGCGGAAGAGACGGGGGATCTTCATGCTGGCTTCCAGCGGGATGGTATCGGTCGAGTTGAACATGACCTTTGCGATCATGATGACGATGCCGGGGCCCAGCATGTTGATGGCGGTGCCGGCGATGGTCTGGTCCGCGCCCAGGTTCACGGTGGCGATGGCGTGTAGCATGCCGAAGAAGGCGCCCGCGAGGCCGCCGCACAGGAAGCCGATCCAGGGGCTGCCGGTGAAGTAGGCGATCACCGTGCCGGTGAAGGCGCCGGCGGTCATCATGCCCTCGATACCGATGTTGACCACGCCCGAGACTTCGGAGAAGCAGGAGCCCAGCGCGGCGTAGAGCAGAGGCGTCGTATAGATCAGCGTGGCATACAGGATGATGCCCAGGTTGTTGATGAAGCTCGTCATGTCTTATCCGCCTCCTTTTCCGTATTGGCCGGAGCCTGCGTCTTCGGGGCCCTCCGCTGGATGCGCTTGAGATTTTCAAAGATCACCGAAATGGCGATGAAGAACACCACCGTGCCGACGATCACGTTGACGAGCTGCGTGGGCGCGCCCACCAGGTTCAGCTTGCTGCCGCCGTACATCAGCGCGCCGTAGAAGATGCCCGCGATGAGCACGCCGAAGGGATTGGAGCAGCCGATCAGCGCGACCACGATGCCGGCGAAGCCGAAGCCCTCCTGCGAGGAGAAGACGCTGATGCGCCCGCCCATGCCCATGAGCTGCAGGGCGCCGCCGAGGCCCGCCAGAGCGCCGGAGATGGCGAGGGCGGTGAGGATGGAGCGGTTCACGTGGATGCCGCCGTACTCGGCCGCGAACTTGTTGTAGCCGACGGCCTTGAGCTCATAGCCCAGTGTGGTCTTTTCGATGATGAACCACACCAGGATCGTCATCGCGATGGCAACGAGGATGCCCCAGTTGGCCGTGGGGCAGAGGCCCATGCTGTTGATGAAGTCCTTCGAGAGGAGGGTGCTGGCGTTGGCGGAGACGTTCTTGGTGGCCTCCGCGGTACCGTCGGAGTGGATGGCGGGGATGCCCGCGATGAAGTTGGAGAGATAGAAGGCGATCCAGTTGAACATGATCATGCTCAGCACTTCGTTGATGCCCCACCTGGTCTTGAGAAAGCCCACGATGATGCCCCAGATCGCGCCGGCCGCCATGGCGGCGAGGAAGCACAGGGGGATCAGGAGCGGCTTGGGCAGCGCGCCGCCGAGGATGCCGACGACCGCGGCCGCCATGGAGCCCACCACGAACTGGCCCTCGGCGCCGATGTTGAAGACGCCGGTCTTGAACGAGAAGGCCACCGACAGGCCGACCACGATATAGGGGATGGCGTAGACCACCACGTAGGAGAAGCCCTTGACGCCGGTGACGCTGGACAGCAGCCGCCCGTACGCGCCGCCCACGGAGATGCCCATGATCACGAGGAAGATGGCCCCGACCAGGAAGCCCAGGATGATGGACAGCAGGATGTGGATGAAGCGCGTGTCGGAGACGAATTCCAGGAAGCTCTTTTTCTTTGTCATGCTTTCTTACCTCCTGCCATCATCAGGCCCAGATCGTTCTCGTTGGCCTCCTTGCCGGGGATGGAGGCGACGATCTGCCCGTCAAAAATAACGTCGATGATATCGGAAAGGCTCATGATCTCGTCCAGTTCGAAGCTCACCAGCAGCACCGCCTTGCCCTTGTTGCGCTGATCGACGATGTACTTGTGCACGTACTCGATGGCGCCCACGTCCAGGCCGCGGGTGGGGTTGACGGCGATGAGCAGATCCTTGTCGTTCTGCACCTCGCGCGCGATGATGACCTTCTGCTGGTTGCCGCCGGAGAGCGTGCCCGCGGGGCGCTTCTCGCTCTGCTTGGGGCGGATGTCGTATTTTTCGATGGACTGGCTGGCGTGCGCGAAGATGGGGTCGCGCTTGAGGATGCTCTTCTGGGAGAAGGGCTCCTTGTCGTAATTCTGGAGGATGAGGTTGTCCTCGATGGAGAAGTCCAGCACCAGGCCGTGCTTCTGCCGGTCCGCGGGGATGGAGGACACGCCGTGCTCAAAGCCGAAAAGCGGGGGCTTGTTGAACACGTCCACCCCGTTGACCAGCACTTGGCCGGACACGCCCTTGCGCAGGCCCGTGATGACCTCCACGAGCTCCGTCTGGCCGTTGCCGTCGATCCCGGCGATGCCCACGATCTCGCCCCGGCGCACCTGCAGGTTCAGGCCCTTGACGATCTCGATATCGCGGTAGTCCTTGCAGTGCAGGTCCTTCACGTCCAGCACCACCTCGCCGGGCTCCTGCTCGGGCTTGTCTACCTTGAAGGTGACGTTGCGGCCGACCATCATGGAGGCCAGGCCGTTCTCGTCGACCTCGTCCACGTCCACGGTGCCGATGTACTTGCCCATGCGGATGATGGTGCAGTAGTCGGCGGACTCCTTGATCTCCTTGAGCTTATGGGTGATGATGATGATGCTCTTGCCGTCCTTGACGAGGTTGTGCATGATGGCGATCAGCTCGGTGATCTCCTGGGGGGTCAGGGAGGAGGTGGGCTCGTCGAGGATCAGAATGTCCGCGCCGCGGTAGAGGGCCTTCAGGATCTCCACGCGCTGCTGCATGCCGACGGAGATATCCTCGATCTTCGCGTCGGGGTCGATGGACAGGCCGTAGCGCTCCGAGATCTCCACCACGTTTTTGCGGGCGGTCGCCATGTCGAGGGAAATGCCCTTCTGCGGCTCCGTGCCGAGGACGATGTTCTCCGTCACGGTGAAGGGCTGGACCAGCATGAAGTGCTGGTGCACCATGCCGATGCCGGCGGCGATGGCGTCGCGGGGATTGTTCATGTCGATTATCTTTCCGTTGACCAGAATGTCGCCGGAGGTGGGCTTGAGCAGGCCGTAGAGCTGGTTCATCAGCGTGGATTTGCCGGCGCCGTTTTCACCCAGGATCGCGTGGATCTCGCCTTTGTGGACGGTGAGGTTGATCCCGTCGTTGGCCACAAAATCGCCGAATTTCTTGACGATGTTGCGCATTTCAATGACGGGGGTATTCAGGTCCACGTATTGCTTAGACAAAATGGATCGCCCCCTGTGTATGGATTTGCCTCCTCCCGGCGACAGAGGCAGCCGGGAGAGGCTTGTGTACGATATGACTATCTTATCATATCTCCGGCGCTTTTTCTACCATTTCTTCCGCGCTCGGACAGTTTTTTTGCAAAGAAGATCCCGGCGCCGGGATGCGGCGCCGGGATGCGGATTCTGTTTGCTGCGGATCAGCCGAGCTCGAACTGCGGGCACTCGGCCGTGGTGGTGGGAACGGTCTTCTCGCCGGCGATGACGGCGGCCTTCGCGGCCTCGACCATCTCGAGAACGTCAGCGGGGATGTGATCGCGGGTGGGGGCCAGGTCAACGCCGCCGTTGGACAGATCGTACATATGGATGCCAGCGGTGAAGGCGCCGTCCTTGACGGCCTTGGAGATATCCTGGGAAGCGACGTCGACGCGCTTCATGGCGGAGGTGATGACGTGGTCGGGCGCGAGGATGGACTGGTCGGTGTCAACGCCGATGGCCCAGATGCCTTCCTCGTTGCAGGCCTCGATGACGCCCATGCCGGTGCCGCCGGCAGCGTGGTAGATGACGTCGGCGCCCTTGGTGATCATGTCCTTCGCAGCGGTGGAGCCGCCGGCGGAGTCACCAAAGGAGTTGGCGTTGTACTGCAGGACCTTGGCCTCGGGGCAAGCCTCGAGCACGCCGGTGATGTAGCCGATGCCGAAGAGGTTCATGGAGTCGGACACCATGCCCTGGACGTAGCCGACGGTCTTGCTCTCGGTGACGGAGCCGGCGACCAGGCCGACCAGGTAGGAGGCCTGCTCCTGCGCGAACATCAGGCAGGCGACGTTGGGCAGGTCGATGCTGGAGTCATCGATGATGGCGAAGAGCTGATCGGGGTTGGCCTCGGCGGCCTCACGGGTGGCGTCGGCCAGCATGTAGCCCACGCAGATGATCAGGTCGTAGCCTTCGTCGATGAAGGTGTTGATGTTGGTCTGGTAGTCAGCGTCGGTCTTGGACTCCAGGTAGTTGACCTCGAAGGAAGAATCCTCGGCGGCCAGGGCCTGCAGGCCCTCCCAGGAAGTCTGGTTGAAGGACTTGTCGTTGACGCCGCCAACGTCGGTCACCATACCGATCTTGACGGTTTCCGCGGCGCTGGAAGCGGCGGGAGCGCTGGAAGAGCTGCTGCCGCAGGCACACAGCGCGAACACCATAACCAGAGCCATCAGCATTGCGATGATCTTTTTCATGTTTTTTCCTCCATAAAAATTTTTGGGTACACAGTTTATCGCCGGGGCCGCAGGCCCATAGCTTGTTTATTATATCACGCGTAACGGGGGGAGCGCAACAGAAAACTGCAAAAACGGCGGAATTTGTCGGTTTTGCTTCGCGTTTGGACGGTTTACAGCTTGCTCATCTCCACAGCGGTATCCAACGCAACTTCCATCATATCTTTGAAAGAGGTCTGGCGCTCCTCGGCGGGGAGGTTGTCCTCCGGGCGGTAGATATGGTCGGAGATGGTGCAGATGCACAGGGCCCGCTTGCCGGCATAGGCGGCGTTGGCGTAGAGGCCGGCGGCCTCCATCTCCACGGCCAGCACGCCCATGCGCTTCCACTGGTCGTTCTTGCCGCAGCCCTCGGCGGCGTAGAAGGGGTCGGAGGAGAGGATGTTGCCGACCTTCATGTCGAGCCCGTGCTCCTTCGCCACGCGCACCGCGGTGGACAGCAGCGTGTAGTCCGCGATGGGGGCGTAGGTGGCCGTCTCGCCCAGGCCGAAGCTCTTGACGTAATTGGAGTTGGTGCAGGCGCCCTGGCCGGCCACGAGGTCGCGCAGCTTCAGATCGTCCTGCAGGGCGCCGGCGGAGCCGATGCGGATGATGTTGTCCACGTCGTAGAAGTTGAACAGCTCCCAGCTGTAGATGCCGATGGACGGGATGCCCATGCCGGAGGCCATCACCGTCACGGGGACGCCCTTCCAGGTGCCGGTGTGCCCCTGCACGCCGCGCACGTTGTTGACCAGGACGGGGTCGGTGAGAAAGGTCTCGGCGATGAATTTGGCCCGCAGGGGGTCGCCGGGCATGAGAACGGTCTTCGCGATGTCTTCCTTCCTCGCGTTGATATGGGGAGTGGGGATCATGGGGCAGTCCTCCTTCATCATTCAGATACTTCGATCATAGATCATATGGCAAAAAGCTTTTTGGCTTTTCGCCATCGTATGATCATTATAGAAAAGAAAAAGTGAAAAGTCAAATTGAAACGGCGCCGCGCGTATGGTACAATAGGCGGGAAAGAAAAAAAGACGGGGGAATGCTTATGAGCAACGTTATGGTCATCGGGATCGCCGGCGGGACCGGCAGCGGCAAGACCACGATCACGAAGAAGCTGATCCGGGAGTTCGGCAGCGACGTGTCCGTGATCCACCACGACAACTATTACAAGGCCCACCACGACATGCCCTACGAGGAGCGCACCAGGCTCAACTACGACCACCCCAACGCCTTCGACACCGACCTGCTGATCCGCGACCTGCGGCTGCTGAAGAAGGGCCGGTCCATCGCCTGCCCGGTGTACGATTACAGCATCCACGACCGGACGGACAAGACCATCACCATCAGCCCCACGCGCGTGATCATCGTGGAGGGCATCCTGATCTACGAGAGCCGGGAGCTCTGCCGCGAAATGGACATCAAGCTCTACGTGGACGCCGACGCCGACGTGCGCATCCTGCGCCGCATCGTGCGCGACGTGCGCGACCGCGGCCGCAGCCTGGACAGCGTGATCGACCAGTATCTGACCACGGTCAAGCCCATGCATGAGCAGTTCGTCGAGCCGAGCAAGCGCAACGCAGACATCATCATCCCCCAGGGCGGGCACAACCAGGTGGCGATGCAGATGGTGATCGAGCGGGTGCGCGCGCACCTGATCAGCGAGATGGGGGGAGACGCGCGTGGCTAAGCTCTACTTCAAGTACGGCGCCATGGGCTCCTCCAAGTCGGCCCAGGCGCTGATCACCAAGTTCAACTACGAGGAGCTGGGCATGAGCGTCTGGCTCATCAAGCCCAGCACGGACACCCGTGACGGGGCGGAGCTGATCCGCAGCCGGATCGGCCTGTCCTGCAGGGCGCAGGTCATCACGCCCGAGGAAGACGTGGCGGAGGCCTACCGCCGCGCGGGCCGGCACGACGTCATCATCGCCGACGAGGCGCAGTTTTTCACGCCCGCGCAGATCGACGCGCTGCGCGATCTGGTGGACGAGGAGGATCTGCCGGTGCTGTGCTTCGGCCTGCGGACGGATTTCCAGACGCATTTCTTCCCCGGCGCGCAGCGGCTCATGGAGCTGGCGGACTCGCTCACCGAAATCAAGACCGTCTGCGCCTGTGGGCGCAAGGCGACGGTCAACGCCCGCATCGACGGTACGGGGCGGATCGTCACCGAGGGCGCGCAGGTCATGCTCGGCGGCAACGACAGCTACCAGGCCATGTGCCACAAGTGCTGGAAGGAAAAGATCAAGGCCCAGCGGGGCTGATATCAAAAAACGGACCGGGAGCGCGGCTCCCGGCCCGTTTTCGTTTATTCCGTTTTGGTGTCGGCGGGCTCCGCCGGCTTCACGGCCGCGACCGCCATGGCGGCGCGCCTGGCTTCCCTGCGCGCCCTGCGGCGGGCAAGGCCCTTGCGCACGAGCCACACGATCAGTACGACGATGGCCGCCAGCACGATCAGCATCGGCAGCGAGGCGGCGAGGATCACGAGCAGCTCCTTGAAGAAGGTGCCCACGGCGCGCAGGCCGCTGCGCAGCGCGGCGAGCAGCTCCTCCCCGTAGGTGGTGCGCACCTCCGGCTCGGGCGTGTATTCGCGCACCTCGTTGATCTCAAGGTAGACGCTGCTGTAGCTGACCCGGCGGTCCCAGTTGTTGAGCGTGGACTGCAGGCTCTCGATCTGGTAGCGCAGCTCGCTCAGGCGGGATTCGAGAGCGATCACGTCCTCCACGGTCTCGGCCAGCTTCATCATCTCCAGCAGGCGGGCCTCCTGCGTCTCGTAAGCGGTCAGCCGGGCCTGCACGTCGTAGTACTGGGAGGTGACGTTCTCGGTGTAGGTGTGGCAGTAGGGCACGTTGCCCAGCTCCGAGAGCTTGCCCATCAGCTCGGCGAAGCGGGAGCTGGGGATGCGCAGGGTGTAGCCGGCGCTGCGGTTGCGCACGTTGCCGCGGGAGCTGTCGTAGTAATTGGCGCCGTTGACGCTGCTGGACTCGATCCAGCCGCCGTAGGCCTTGACCAGCTCCTCGACCTTCGCGATCGTCGTGTCGAAGTCGGTGGTCTCGACGGTCACGTCGGAGGAGTAGATGATCTTCTCCGGGTCCACGTCGGGCGCGTCGCCGGCGCGCTTCTCGGCGGCGCCGTTGGCGGCGGTGACGGACGAAGCGGAAAGCCCGTAGGCGCCGTCGTCATAGTCGGCGTCGTAGGCGAAGTCCTCCTCGTAGGCGGCGCTCTCGTATTCGGCGGGCGCGGCGGAGGAGGCGGCGTAATTGCCGGAGGCGGCCTTACGGCTGCTGCCGCAGGCGCAGAGCGAAAGCGCCATCACGACGGCGAGCAGCAGAGCAAGCGGTTTTTTCGCGGTTTTCATGGGGATACCTCCATCTTTGAAAATTTGTCCTCGACCGTGTGACGCCGGAGAAAAGAAAAAAGTTTCCCGTTTCGGGAAACTTTTTTCTCTCTTGCGGATATTTATTTGCCGATCAGCTTGTACTGCTTGCCCGGCACGGCCTCGTAGCCCGCGGTCAGATCGGCGAGCCAGTCGCTGATGGCCTCGGAGCTGAGCGCGGAGCGGGCGATGCTCTCGCTGTACAGCTCGCCCTGGCCCACGTAGTACATCACGTGGTAGCCGGCGTAGCTGGTGCTCTCGCCGTAGACGATGGCGGTGTCGCCCGGCTGGTGCTCGTCGAAGCAGAAGGCGTCGAACTCCTCGACCATCTGCCCCTTCGAGACCGCGTCGTACAGGCCGCCGTTGGTGTTGGAGCCGCTGTCCTCGGAGTAGAGCTCGGCGAGCGCGGCGAAGCTCTCCTCGGTCTTCTCGCCCGCCTCCCACTCGGCCAGGATCTCTTCCGCCCTGGCCTTGGCGGCGGCCTTGGCCTCGTCGGTGTACGTGCCGTCCTCGTCCGCCTCAGCCATCACCAGGATGTGGCGCACCTGGGCGACCGGGTAGTGGTTGTCGTCCCGTTCGAGGTAGAGCACCACGTAGTAGCCCTCGTCATTGCCGTCGGGCACGACGGTGAGGTCGCCGGTCTCCCGGCTGTCCATGAGCCAGTCCTGATAGGCGCTGTCGAGCGAGCTGCCGGAGACGCGGCGGCTCTCGGCGGGCGCCTCGCCCTCGAGCTGGGAATCCACAGCCACGCGGAAGCGCTCGGCCACGTCCTCCTCCTCGCCGTCCTGATAGGCGGCGGCGATGGCGTCGGCCACGGCCCGGGCCTCGGCGAGCGACTGCTCGGAGGCGACGGCGACGGTCTCCCCGTCCTCATCCGTCTGCGCCTCGGTCTCGGCGAGCACATGGTAGTAGGTGTAGGTGAACAGGTCGCGGCTGCCCTCGAGGCCCTGGTAGTACTCCTCCAGCTCCTCGGCGGTGTAGGTGAAGCCGTCGAGCACCTCGTTGTAGGCCTTGCTTGCCAGAGAGCTCTCGAGCTGGGCCTGGCGTGCGATCGCCTGCGTGACGCCGCTGCCGTAGTTGAGGGAGAGGAGGCTGTTCGCGTTGGCGTAGCCCAGGGACTTGGCATACTCCTCCAGCCCGTCGAAGCTCGCGTCCACCTCAGCGATCTCATCCTCGGTGAGGGCGATGCCGTTGGCCGCGGCGTAGTCGGTCAGGGCCTTGTTCTGGAGCAACTGATCCGTCGCGGCGTCCAGGAAGTAATCCTTCCAGGTGCCGTCCTCCAGCATGGGGCAGCTCTGGCTGTCGAGCCCGGCGAGGCCGGCGCTGGTATCCAGCCCGAAGATGGAGGCGTAGCTGCCGTACTGGTTGGCGAAGCTCATATACTGATTGGCGTAGCTGTAGTTGACCTCGGCGGCGGAATAGCTCCGGTCACCGATGGTGAGGGCCGTGCCCTGTCTGTAACGGTAGCCGGAGGAGATCGCCCAGTTGAAGATCAGGATGGCGGCGATCAGCAGGATCACGAGGATGATCCCAAGCGTCCATCTCAGCCGGCTCTGGCGGTGCTTCCTGAGGGCCTCCTGCGCGGCGAGCATCTTCTTGTCGGTACCCGCCTCCCGGGCGGCCTGGCGTTTTTTCTTTTCAGTTGACGCGCTCATATCGTTTCGTCCTTTACCATGAAATTGCAAAATTGCTGAAACGCGAAATATTATACCGCAAAGCCGGCCGCTATTCAAGCAAAATTCTTCGTTTGGGGGCGTTTATTTGAAAAATGTTCACAGACCCGGCGCCTTTTTTCCGCCCCGCCGGGCGCGGACGGGCATAAGATCCGCGCCCGGCGCATAGGATGACGGTATGCGCCGCAGACGAAGGAGGGGATTCGATGGAAAAAGACATTGACGACATGATCTTCGGGGACGCGGACCCCGGACCC
>JAFUUR010000044.1 GCA_017477695.1 Oscillospiraceae bacterium
GTCAAGCGCGCCGGCGAGCAGTCGCCCGGCAAGATCTACGACGAAAAGCTGAAGGTCCGCGCGCGCCGTGAGTGGCGCGGCGTCAAGGACACCTTCTACGATTACACGCGCTGGCTGTATCTGATGTCCGTTCTGGGGCGCTTCATCCTGGTGCCGCGCAACATCAAGGGCTTCTTCCGCTATCGCTGGATGATGAGCTATCTCTTCGTGCCCCACGGCATGGACAAGTTCACCATCGGCCTGCGCGACGAGGCGCTGCGGATCGCCCACACCTCCTTCAACTTCGTCATCGCCGACGTGACCCAGGCCATCGCCAACTGCTTCCGCGGCGACCGCCGGGTCGGCAACGACGTGGCCTACTCCGACAAGTGCGTCCTTACGGACGAGAACTCCATGGTCACCTTCATGATGGGCTTCGACACCGACAAGGTGCACACCATCCTGCGCGAGGTGCCCACGATGTTCGCCTCGAACATCTTCCACCAGTTCAACGTCATGCACTATCTGGACATCGCCCAGCAGTACGGCATCCCCGGCGACGTGTGTCCCATGCCCGAGGCCGAGGCCGGCATCTCCATCGATGACGACTTCTGCGTGCTCGGCTGCTGCGCCGTGCAGAACAACACCACCTGCGACGGCTCGCTGATGGGCAACGGCATCATCGCCAAGCGCCTCGAGCGCGAGTACGGCATCCCCACCTACCAGCTCGCAACGCCCCTGCGCCACAAGGAGCCGGACGTGCTGGAGTACGCCGCGCAGGAGATCAAGAACGCGATCGCCTTCGTGGAGGAGCACACCGGCGTGAAATGGGACTGGGACGTCTACTTCCGGGCGGCCAAACGCGTGAACGACGCAACCCGCTGCCGCATCGCCCAGATGGAGATCAACTCCACCCCGTACCCGCAGTTCTTCGGCGCCGCCTTCAGCCTGTATAACGACACCAACTACATGGGCAACTCCGGCCGCAACGCCGACTTCGTGACCATCGACCACAAGCTGCTGGCACTGGCCCAGAAGGGCTACGAGAACAAGCGCATGTACGCCAAAGAGTACCGCCACCGCGCCATCGTCTGGGGCGTGCAGCCGCAGTACGTGATCGACATGCTGTACTGGATGGTGCAGTGCTGGGGCGTTGTCCCCCTGACCGATATGCTCTCCGTCATCAACACCGACATGATCGCCGACGTGGACACGCCCGAGAACCGCGAGCAGGCCTATCGCGACATGGCCATGCTGAACATGGAGATGATCATGCGCAACCACACCCACGGCGGCTTCAAGGTCCTGGTGGACGATCTGTGGGAGCTGTGCGAGCAGATGAACGCCGACATCGTCATGATGTGGGAGCACATGTCCTGCAAGGCGCTGACCGGCATGCACGGCCAGTTCGAGGAGCAAGCGCGCGAGCGCGGCATCCACATCATGTGGGTCTCCCACGACCTGTGCGATCCCCGCGTCTTCACCCGCCAGGCCATCCGCGACCAGGTCAACTCCTACATGCGCACCGTTATGCGCGAGGAGCCGCTGGATCCCTCGCTGGAGATCATCCCCGATAACGAGGCATATTAAGGAAGGAGAGACAACCGATGCCGAAATTCATGAAGATCCCGCTGATCGCTCTGCTTTCCGTCCTGGCGTTCTTCGTGGTCACGTTCACGATCTATTTCTTCAACCTGGACATGAAGGCCACCTCCCTGCTCGCGCCGCTTCTTGAGAAGTGGTACGACCGGATCGAGCACAAGCAGTATATCTGACCGGCGATAGCCCGCGGGGCCTGCCATTCGGCAGGCCCCGCTTTTTTTCGAAAAAAATTTTTCTCCCGGTGAAACGATCCTCCCCGCCGGGGTGTATCCTCTATGCCGGCGAAAAAGCCGGCGGAAAGGAGGCGGTCGCCGTGCAAGGTCCCCTGCAGCGTACGGGCAGGAGCCTGCGTGATCTCTACGAGGAGCATATCCAGACGGTCTACCGCGTGGCATTCCTCTACGTGAAAAACAAGCCGGACAGCGAGGACGTCGTGCAGGACACCTTCGTACAGCTCATCCGGCAGATTCAGGCGGGAAAGGTCTTCGACAGCCCGGCGCACGAGCGCGCCTGGCTGATCGTGACCGCGTCCAACACGGCCAAAAATCTGCTGCGCCGCCGCTACCGGAGCGACCTGGATCTGGCCGACTATCCGGAGCTCGCCGCACCCGCGCAGCGGCGCGGAGAACTGCTGGACGCGATCTGCGCCCTGCCGGATCCCTACAAGACCGTCATCTATATGTTCTACTACGAGGGCTACTCCGCGAAGGAGATCGCAGGCTATCTGGGCGTGCCCGCCGCGACGGTGCGCACCCGGCTGGCACGCGCACGCAAGCGCCTGAAACTGGAACTGGGAGGTGAGCCGGATGCTTGAACGCGAGATCATCCGCACACTGGATACGATCCGTTTGCCGGACGAGGACGTGCAGCGTCTCTGGCTGCGCATCGACCGGGCCGCACAGGCTCCTCCCCGCAAGGAGGTCAAACGATTGCACAAGAAAACCATCCGCAAGCTCGTCCGCGTGGCGCTGATCGCCGCGCTGCTGGCCTGTCTCTTCGCCGTGGGCGCCTACGCCAGCGGTTTCCTGGGAGCCAGAGCCATCGTGATCCCCACCCCGGCTGCGGTCTCGGCCGCGCCGGAAACGGCCCCGGAGCCGCCGTCCGAACCGGAGGAGCGGGACGCCGCCGAGGTCTCGCTCACGCAGCCGCAGGCCGTGCCCGAGGAGCTGGATCCGGCGATCCGCGAAAAGGTGGACAACGCCGCTGCCGCCTGGAAGGAGTGGACCGAATGGCAGGCCGACCGGGCTCCTCAGCGACCCGAAGCGCTTGCGCCTCCCGAGGGCGTCTCCTGCATGATGAACGTGTCGGAGCCGGACGAAACCGGTCTGCGCCTGGTGGTCTTTTACCGCCCGGACCCGGATGATCCGGATGATCCGGACAAACGAATCGTTCTGAAAGAATCCCAGGTGACCGCAGAAGAGATGCTGCAATTTGATGAATGGCTCCGCTATCAGAGCGCCGCGGATTACGCCGGCGATCTGGACTTCAACTACCACGTGCACGACGGCGAGGAGGAGCGGAAGCTCACGGAGATCGCCGACCGTCACGGCCTGCGCCTGCGCCGGGGCCTGACGCTGCTGTGGAGCCGGGAGACGGTGGAGTTTTTCGACAAGGAATTCAACGCGGAGAACGGCACCGACTTTCACACCGACACGAGCGGCGGCCGCTTTCTCTCGAACCGGGCGCTGGTGGACCGCCTGGAGCAGGTGGGCTGCTGCGGTGGGTCTCTCTTCTATGAGACGCCCTGGGGCTTCGACAAGGTCTATTATTTCGACGAGGGTACCTTCTGCGTGAGCTGGTACGCGCAGCTGCCCGGCGGGGAGCGCGTCAACTGCTACGGGTACAATTCCATGTACGCGACGCTCTCCAGCGGGCGCGAGGTCATCACGCAGATCGAGGATCCTTCCGCCTTCGAGGTGCGCACGCACCGCGCCCCGGACGGCACGGACGTCACCATCCTGCAGAGCGGCGGCGAGGCCTTCTTCTACGCCTACCTGCCGAACTCCTTCTTCGAGGTGCACGTCTCCGGCGCGGACGCCCTGCGCGGCGAGGACGTGGACGCGATCGTCGACAGCGTCCGCTACGCCGTCATCGCGCCCTGATGCGGCAAGCAGCCCTGCGGGAGTTCCCGCAGGGCTGCTTTTCTATCGGGCCGGTTCATCCTTCGCTCTGTTCGATGTACGCGTCGGAGACGATCTTTCCCGCGATGAGGCGGTTGGTGGTCACGCCGGTGATGTAGGGGTTCAGAGAGGTGATCTTGGTCTCCTTGTCCACCGTCCAGATCTCGAGAGGGACGCCGTTATCCATGCAGAGCTGGCAGGCCTCGTCGTTATAGACGCAGGAGTCCAGGAAGACGTAGTTGGTGCCGTTGCGCAGCCAGGTGGCCCGGGCGACGTTGAGGTCGTTCACCGCCTCCACGAGATAGCCCAGACGCGCGGTCGGATCATACTGCCGCACGAGGATGAGCAGATAATGGGAGAAGGAGATCCAGGTGACCTCGCCGCTCATGCCGCAGGCGTTCACCGTCTGCACGAGCTGGCGGATCTGCGTGTCGTTGAGCACGGTCTCCCCCTTGAGCTCCACGTACGGGCGCAGGCCCAGGCTGCGGCACAGCAGCAGGAACTCCTCAAAGGTGGGGATCTGCGTGCCCGCGTACTCCTCCCCCTTCCAGGAGCCGAAATCGTACTGCCGCACCTCCTCGAGCGTCATCGTGTCGATGGGGCCGCTGCCGTTGCTGGTGCGGTCGATCTCGTTGTCGTGCAGGCAGACGGCGACGCCGTCGGCCGTGAACTGTACGTCGGTCTCCACGTAGGAGAAGCCGTATTTGCGCGCCATGCGGAAGGCCGGAAGCGTGTTCTCCGGCGCCTCGGTCGAATAGCCGCGGTGCGCCACTGAGCGCAGGACCGTGTCGTAATCCAGCGGCGGGTACTCCTGGGCGTTCTCCCGGTCGATCATCTCCGTCACCGTGCCCTGCACGCTCTGCAGCCCCGCGATCGCGGACTGCAGCTCGCTCTGCGACCGGGCAAGCTGCTCCTCGAGCTGGTCATTGCGTGTCTGCAGCCGGTCGATGGCGACGGCGTTCAGCGCGCAGACGACGATCAGCACCAGAAACAGCAGGACGGTGAGCAGGAAATAGGGCGGGGCCTTCGCTTTTTTCTTCCGGACGGGCTCTTCCGGGCCGGTCTGCGGGCGGGTCTTTTCCATGCCGTTCCTCTTTTCATGCGCATGATGGTTTACCCGTCTATTTTACCCGTATCCTCCCCCGCTGTCAATCGCCGATCGGCGGCGCGGCTCTTTTTTATCCCGCGCCGGGCAAGTGAAAAGGGACGCGCCGCCCTGTATGGGCGGCGCGTCCCTCAGCTTGTCAAAAAAGTCTCCCTGA
>JAFUUR010000045.1 GCA_017477695.1 Oscillospiraceae bacterium
CGGATCGGCGCGTGCAGATTGCAGGATATGATGTCCTGCCCCTGGTTCATCTGCCGGGTCAGCCGGTCAAAGGAGATCTGCGCGGCCGCTTCCGCGCGTTCGGCGTCGTTCGGGAAACGATCCAGAAGATCGTCCGCGAAAAGGTCGTAGGCGCCGTCGTTGGGGATATGCCCCACATCAGGCATGCCCTCTATGTAATGGTAGGTGCGCTTTTCGGCATTGACGATCACGAAGTTTTCAAACAGCCGCGACATGGCAAAATGAATATCGTTGGAGTTTTTTGCTTCCTCCAGCAGCTTCTTTTTCTGAAGAAAGAAGCGGACTATAAAGAAGATCCCGGCCACCAGGAAAAGCCCGATCAGAGACAAAAGCAGAACGGCCCCGTTGATGCTTGCGTTGCGGATCATGCTCTGATAGGCCTCTGCCGGGAAGTTCAATACCATGAGGAAATCGGAATCGCTACCGATATAGGATACGATCCCAACGGTTTCCTGACCGTCCACCTCATAGCTGAACAAGGTGTCGTTCCGGTTTGCAAAGGCATCCCGCACAGTCCGCTCGTCCGTGTCCTGAGAGAAGGAGAATTCGGACAGAGCATCCAGATAATTCCGGGTCTCGACCGTCTTGTCGGTGCTGTAGATGATCGTGCCGTCCTGTGCACACAAAAGCACTTCGCAGGCATGGTCAAATACAGAAACCTCCAAAAGGCTGTTGATAAAATCCTCTCCGTAAAAGCCGATGACAAATCCGGCGATTTCCCCATTCTGGTACACGGGGCTGTAAAAGCCGATCTGCCGCTCGCTTGTCACCTTGGAATCCAGAATATAGGTCATGCCGGTCACACCGCGGATCCCCTGGCTGAAGTATTCGCGCTCTGCGACATTGGCGGCGATCACGGTTTCCCCGGTCGTATAGTCCCGTCCATGGAGATCGATAAATCGGAAATAGTTAAAGGCAAACCGCTCCTCACAGGCGCGCAGGAGCCGCCCTACCTTCTCTACCTCCACCGGGTCGATCTGCTCCTCCACCTCCACATTCAGCTTGGCGCTGTCGACCTCCTCATTCTGAAAGGCCGTTTCCAGCACGACGGCGGAGGATTCGATATAGGCCAGGTTTTCCGCGAACAGATCACCGACCAGAGACGCGCGCTGGGTGGCTATGTCCGCGATATAGGTTTCGTTCTGGTGGGTGATCCGCTTTACGTTGGAGCGATAGAAATAAACAAACGAAAGGACAACGCCGCAAATCAGCAAAACGGCGCATATCAGGTTCTGTATGGCATTCCGATCACTCTTTTTCGCTGCTTTCATGGGCATCTCTCCCTGCTGAAAAATACCGCTGCGGGAACAAACGGCTGTCAATCTGTGCAGATGTCACACAGCCTGCTTTGAGCTTCTCGAATCGCCGCCACCAGCGGCGTATAATCCGTCTCCGTCCGGGCGCGAAGAAGCTCGGTGATCTCGCTGACCGGCGCGAAGATCGGCGTCAGCGCCAAGTTTCCGGTCGAGCCCTTCAGCGCGTGCGCCGCATCAAACGCAGCGGCAAGATCTCCTGCTTCCACAGCGTCATAGAGCTTTTGAAAATGGTCGTCCCCCGGTATCATCTTTACCAGACGGAGATAGAAGCCGTCGTTGTTCATGCATCTCTGCAGCCCCTCTTTTGTGTTGGCTCCGTAAGCCGTCAGCATATCGATCGTCATGATAGAAACTCCTTTCCCTGCCTTAAAAAACAGAATAACCGGTCTGGCTTATGCCCGTCAGCCGCTCGAGGGCGGTGTCCGCGTCCTGGAAAATATCTCCCTCCGGATCTTCCCGGTCCGAAAAAGCGACGCCCACACGCAGGGAAAACGCCGGTGTGGTTTCTTCCTCCAGATGCAGCACATGATTCATCTGTTCGATCTTGTCCAGGACCAGTTTCTTTTCCTTGCTGGTTACCCGCGTCATGATCACGGCAAACTCATCCTCACGCAGACGGCAGATCGTATCCACGGAACGAAAGCTCTTCTGGAGCACATCGGCTGCGCGGCATACGACGCGGTCGGCACAGTCCCGTCCCCGGTTTTGACGGATCTGCTTATAGCCGTCGATCCGCGCGATCAGGACAGCGATGTGCTCCTGGTCAGAATCATGAAACAGAACATCAAACGCGGTGTAGTTGTACAGTCCGGTCAGCGGATCGTGCATGGCTTTATAGGTAAAGCGGTCGCGCCGCGGCCGTTTTGCTTTCAGCTGGACATCAGAGGCTTCCGGCCGGTTGTCCTGAAGGAAACGCTCAAATTCCGGCACGGGAAGGGGCCGGGAGAAATAATAGCCCTGGATGATATCGCAGCCCATTGTTTTGAGTGTGAAGACCTGCTCGGCAGTTTCCACACCTTCCGCGATCGTGGGCACCTCGAAGGCCTCCGCCAGCTGTATCATGGCCTCCAGAAGGCGGGTGTCCTTCCGATCCTTGAACGCGTTGCGGACAAACTGCATGTCCAGCTTCAGCGCGTCCACAGGAAGTGTGGAGAGCATATTAAGCGAAGAGTAGCCCGAACCGAAGTCGTCCATCTCGATGCGAAAACCGATCTCACGCAGACGCCGAACCTTCTCGACGATCTGTTCGGAGTCCTCCGTATATGCGGACTCGGTGATCTCCAGCAGCAGATCGTGAGGGCTCAAACCGTTTTCTTCCGTGATCTCCTGCAGCAGCTCGACCAGCCTCGGCTCATACAGGTCGACGCGGGATACGTTAACGGATACCGGCAGGCAGATCCCCAGCCGCGTCTTCCAATCCCGGATCTGCGCGGCGGCTTCCGCCCAGACAAAGCTGTCCAGACGGTAGATCAGACCGTTGTTTTCGAACAGCGGAATGAATACGCCGGGGCTGATCATCCCAAGCGTTGGATGGCGCCAGCGCACGAGAGCCTCAGCGCTGCTCAAAACCGGTGTATTCGGACGCACGTCAAACTTGGGCTGATAATGGACCTGAAACTGTTTTTCCCGGATCGCACGCGGAAAATCCTCAATCAGCTGCGCTTCAAGAAGCTCTGTCTCATGCAGGGAATTATTATAAATGCCAATGGCTCGCGTAAAGTTGTCTTTTACTGTGTCTGCGGCGATCTTGGCCCGGTCAAAGCGGCGCTCGATGTCCAGCGTTTTATCTGTATCCGCATAAACGCCCATCCGGATCCGGACGCGGTTTTCGCTTTGCCCGGCTTCCGCATCGTGCATGGGAACGGACACACGCTCCAGCAGCGAATCGTAGTCCGCGTTGTGCGGGCAGTAGATCAGAAACGTATCCGCATCGCTGCGGCAGGCAATGCCGCCTGCCTCCTGCACGAAAGCCAGCGTCCGTTCTCCGACACGCCGGAGAACGTCATCGCCGTAACTCTTGCCATAGCGATCATTGATCGTGTGGAAATGATTGATGTTCATCAGGATAGCATCCGTTGGCCACTCGGCATGATGCGCATCAAGCTGGACAGCATAGCGATAGAAAAAGTCTCTGTTATAAAGGCCTGTCAGCTGATCCCGCTCTGTCCAGCGAAGGATATCCCGGTCTTCCGAAAGCTCAATGGTGCGCAGCACACGGGCAAGAATAACCTCCTGCCGCGGATATGGTTTTGGGATGAAGTCGACGGCGCCCAGCGTAAGGCATTCCACCTCCGCGTCGCTGTCCGCCGTCATGACGATAACGGGGATACGGGCAAAGCGGACATCGGCTTTCACCTCACGCAGCACGTCCAGACCATGGATATCCGGCAGATTCAGATCCAGAAGGATCAGGCTCAGGGTCTCAAACTGTGTATGAATGATCTCCAGGGCTTTTGCTCCGTTCTCTGCCGGGATGATCTCATAGCGTTCCTGGAGAATCATCTTCAGGATCTCCTGATTGATGAATTCATCCTCTACCAGCAGGATCCTTCTCTTCTCAAGGGAAGGGCGAAATCTTTCCTGTTTTTCCGGCATAGCTCTCTTACCTCCTGCTTCTCTCTTTACAAACAGGGATCTGCTTGATCAAAACAAGGCGCCATATTCAGCGGCTCTTCAGCGCCGCCTTGTCCTCATACATGCGCTTATCGGCACGTTCAAACACATCGTCCGCCGAGGCGGCCGAGCCAGCGGTGTAGTCCGCCATTCCCATCGCGATCACGACTCTCCCGGCCTTCAGATTCTTTTGAACCTGTTCCTTGATCCGCCGCTCCAGCGCGTGCCGGTTCTGATAGTCGGACCCCTGCAGCACGACGACGAATTCATCCCCGCCGATGCGGAAGACCGGACTGTGCTCCCAGGTATGGCAAATCAGCTGGCTGGCGCTGCGGATATAGGCGTCCCCTTCAATGTGTCCGAAACTGTCGTTGATCTGCTTGAGACCGTTGACGTCACAGACCACGATCGAAAACTCCCGGAGCTGTCTCTGACGGATCTGCTCCTGCAGCGTTTCCATGTATTCCGTGAAGGCCGTTTTGTTCTTTACGCCCGTCATCTCATCCCGATAGGCTTTTTCATTGGCGGCGCTCAGCCGCTTTTCGATCTCCTGCTCTTTTCGGATCTCCTGGTCGATATTCATGACGCCGATGATCAGATGCTTGTTGTCCGTCGCCCAGATGATGGACAGCCGCGCATACATGATGCCGTCTCCGATCAGCAGCCGATAGGTATGCGTGATCATATGTTTATCCCGCAGCATCTGGATCATGGTCGGTTTATCCAGAATCCGGTGAAATGCACTCCGATCCTCCGGATGGATCACCCGATCGATATTGGCAAGGGATTCTCGGAAGAAGTCGTCTCCGGACGGCCGGACATCGAGACTCTTATACGTGTCCGTGGAAGAAAATTCGATATAGTGGTCGTCCAGCATGTTCACGTAGTAGATGGTGTCGTACTGGTTGGCCAGGCTCGTCGCGATCTGGTAGAAGGTCGCGTTTTCGGCCAGCGTCTTTTTGATGGCGTCCTCCTTCCGGATCTCATGCTCGATATTCATCACGCCCATGATCAGGTGTTTCCTGTCGCTGGCCCAGAACACGGTCATTCTCGTATAGGCGCTCTGCCCCGCCATAATCAGCCGGTAGGTCATTGTGAAGGAGTCGTTTTTCTCCAGAGCCATCAGCATCGTTCTCTTGTCGAGGGCTTCAAACACCTGCTCCCGGTCGTCCGGATGGACGATCATGCCGATATTCCGCTGGGAGGTTCCGAAGAAATCACTGCCGACGGGACTGATGTTGAAATCCTTGTATTCGTCGGAGGCGGTAAACTCGATATAGCTGTCCGTCTTGGTGTCGATGTAATAGATCATGCCGTATTGCCGGGCCAGGCTCTCCGCGACCTGCGAGAACACCATGTTTTTCTCGGAGATGTCTTTCATCGTCTCCTTGCTTCTGACCTCTTCGTCGATGTTCTCCAGCGCGATGATCAGATGGTCGCCTTCGTCGACGCGCACGGCCATGAGCCGCATATGATGGGCTCCGTCGCTCATCAGCAGCCGGTACTCCACCAGATGCTTCTTTCCGCTCTGCGTGGCGGATACCATGAAATCCTTATCCGAGATCATCAGCACCTTGTCCAGATCCTCCGGATGGATCACCCGCAGGACGTTTTTGCGGGTCTCCTCGAAGAAGTCGCTGCCCTCCTGCGGGATCTCCAGCTCCCGGTAATCGTTGCTGGAGGAATACTCCGTATAGTGATGGGAGATCAGATCCACGTAGTAGATCGTGGCGTAGCGGTTGGCCAGCGTTTTCGCGATGGCGTTATAGGTCTTGGTCGCTTTTTCCGTCCGGACCGACTCGTCCACGTTCAGCACGCCCAGGATCAGGCTGTCCTCTTCGTCGGAGGGATCGCGCAGGATGCGCATGGTGTGATAGACCGGCCTGCCGTCGATCATCAGGCGATACACGATGGAGAGCGTGGTCTTGTCCCGCAGCTGACGCAGGAGCGACTCCCGCCGCAGCGCGTCGGACACCATCTGCTGGTCTTCCGGATAGACCACCGCGAGGACGTCCCGCTGACAATCGCGGAAAAAATCCTCCCCGGAAGAGAGCAGCTCAAGCTTCTGGTATCCCGGATTCGTGCTGTAGCATTCATAGCGGCCTGTCTTGAGGTCGATGTAATATACGCTTGAATAATCAATCAG